>JANNNN010000997.1:0-1959 GCA_031398555.1 Planctomycetia bacterium
GATGGACCTTCGGTCCAAAATACAAAGATCGGAAAGTCGGCATATAATTAAACCCATTGCCAAGTCGAAAGCAGGTGCTCCCTCGCTGACGCATTCGGGTTAGTGATGTACAAGCAGGTGCTCCCTCGCTCACGAATTCGGGTTGGTGATGTTCGTAGAAACTTTTCACTCTTCATATAACACTGAGGTCTTCCATTGTCCGTAGAAATCCACACCGTATACGACGGTCAACTTCACTGCACCGCTACGCATGGCCCAAGTAAAGTTCAATTAAGCACCGACGCGCCGCTCGACAACGGTGGACGTGGCGAATCCTTTTCGCCAACGGATTTAGTAGCGACAGCGCTTGGGACTTGTGTAATGACCATCTTAGGTTTGGTCGCGGAGCGCCATCAGCTCGATTTGCGTGGCACCCAAGTGCAAGTCATCAAAGAGATGGTTCAAAAGCCGATTCGGCGAATTGGAGCTCTCAAGACAACTGTTCGATTTCCAGCGGGTTTGCAAGTCGCACACGAAGATCGCAAGCGACTAGAAACGGCCGCCCATCAGTGCCCTGTCCATCAAAGCATCCATCCAGATATTGATGCTCCGATTGATTTTATTTACTCATAACTAAGCTTGCGGTTCGGTCATGCGGAAGGGGTCGAGGGCTTCGCGGAGAGTGTCTTCAGGCAAAATGCCTTGCTCTTGGCAAAGTTCGCGGATTGTTTTGCCAGATGCAAAGGCCTCTTTGGTCAACTTCGAAGCCTTTTCATAGCCGATCAGCGGGTTGAGGCTGGTGGACATCGAAAGGCTTTGTTCCACGGCGGCTTCGCAGGCGATTGGGTTTGCTTCCAGTCCGATCATGCAGAACTCGATGAACGCATTCACACCGCCAGTCATAAGTTGAATACTTTCCAAAGTCGTTTGGCCCATAACGGGCATCATGATGTTCAATTGGAAATTACCGCCAGCGGCTCCGCAAATCGTGATGGTTTGATCGTTGCCGAGCACACGGGCGGTGGCTTGCATAAGACTTTCGCACATCACTGGATTGACTTTGCCAGGCATAATTGAGCTGCCGGGTTGGCGATCTGGCAGAATGACTTCGAAGAAACCGCAGCGAGGGCCAGACCCGAGCCAACGAATGTTGTTGGAGACATTAAACAACGTTGTCGCGATCGTCTTCAGTTCGCCGTGGCATTGGACCAAACCGTCGCGCTGCGCGTTGGCTTCAAAGTGGTTGACGGCTTCGATAAAGTCGAGTCCCGTTTCCGAGGCGAGCACTGAGGCCACGCGACTACCGAACTCGGGATGCGTATTGATGCCGCTTCCGACTGCGGTTCCGCCGACCGGTAATTCGAGCACTGATTCGAGAGCCAGCTCGGCGCGACGGATCGAGAGTTCTAACTGACGCGCAAAGCCACCGAACTCTTGGCCGAGTCGCAGCGGTGTTGCATCCATCAAGTGCGTACGACCGATCTTGATGATGCGATCCCACTCTTTGGCTTTGCTATCGAGTTGATCGTGTAGCTTCTTGAGAGCTGGAATCAGTTGGGTGTGGATTTCGCTGGCGACGGCAACATGGATTGCGGTTGGGAAAGTGTCGTTGGTGCTCTGGCCCATGTTGACGTGATCGTTTGGATGGATCGCTTTGTCTTTGCCAAATCGGTCACCGCCAGTCATCTCGATGGCAAGGTTGCTGATGACTTCGTTGACGTTCATATTGCTCGAAGTGCCCGAGCCGGTTTGAAAGACGTCGATTGGAAACTGGTCAGCCAATTTACCTGCAGCGACTTCTTTGGCGGCGGCGAGCAACGCGTCGACTTGGGCGGCAGTCAGCGGATTCTTGCCACTACCAGTCAGTTTCCCAAGGTCGCGATTGGCGATTGCGCATGCAAATTTGACTAAACCCATCGCACAGACCAAAGCCGGTGGCAGGCGCCAACCAGAGACTGGAAAATTCTCCACCGCTCGCTG
>JANNNN010001042.1:0-2139 GCA_031398555.1 Planctomycetia bacterium
CAAGTATTAGCGCGGCCGACGGTTGATCGATCTCGCGACTAATGGATGGAAGATGTTCTTCCAAGTTCTCCGTCGGTCCGCCATGGTGATCCCAGTTCGTGTGATAGAGCTGAATAAACCGAACTCCACGCTCAACCAACCGACGAGCGAGCAAGCAGTTCCTTGCGTAACTAGATTCCTTAGGGTCTTTGATGCCATACATGGCCAGAGTATCAGCACTCTCGCCGGAAGTATCCATCAATTCCGGTGCGCTGCTTTGCATCCGATAGGCCATCTCGTAGGCGTTGATGCGGGTCGAGATCTCATCATCACCGGTCGCACTTAGACGCTTTTGATTGAGTTCGCGGATGGCACTTAGAACTTCGACTTGCTTTTCCTCAGTAACCGAAGAAGGCGTCGAGAGGTTTAGAATCGGTTCGCCTTGATTTCGAAGGGGCACGCCTTGATAAGTTGTTGGCAACATACCACTGCCCCACAGGACGGCACCGCCACGCGGTCCACGCGGTCCACTTTGGAGCACAACAAAACCCGGCAGATCTTCGCATTCGCTGCCCAAGCCATAGGTCAACCAAGATCCCATGCTAGGACGCCCGAACTGGCCAGTGCCGCAGTTCATGAACAATTTCGCTGGGGCGTGATTGAACAAATCGGTCTTGCAAGTGCGAATGAAGGTGAGATTGTCAACGATCTTCGCAGTGTGAGGCAATAAATCGCTGACCCACGCCCCGTTATTCCCATACTGTTGAAACGAGCGACGTGAACCCAGCAGATTTGTTCGATGGCTGCTCCCCATGAACGCGAAGCGTTTGCCTTCGAGGTAGCTTTGCGGCATCGGTTGGCCGTTGAGCTTGTTAAGCATCGGTTTGTGATCGAACATGTCCAGTTGCGATGGACCACCGGCCATGAACAGATAAATGACGCGTTTCGCTTTTGCAGGAAAGTGCGGAGATTTCGGCGCGAGCGGATTACTAATCGCCGTCGCTTGGGAGTCTCGCTCGGCGATCAAATTTGCCAAAGCGATGCTGCCCACTCCGACGCCGCAACGACTGAAGAAGTGGCGTCGAGTTTCTGTCTGAATATCACTGCAATTATTTTTAACCGGTCGCATGATTCACTCGCGGGTAACGGTCTCATCCAAGTTTAATAATACACGAGCAGCGCTTAGCGAATCCAGTCGCTTGAGTACCACAAGTTCATCTTTATGTGGCGGCCGCGCCACACATAGACGAAAAGCAACTTCAACCCCATCGCGATCGATGATGGTTTGTAGCGACTTGGCGAATTCGAAAAACGCCGCATCGTTCATTAACGTCAAAGCTTGTAGGGGCGTGTTGCTACGAATGCGTCGAGTGCAGGAGCTAAGGCCCTCTGGAGCGTCGAACACATTCAATGAAGGCGGAGGCGTGGCACGATAAACAAACGTGTACAGGCCGCGACGAAACCGATCTTCGCCTTCACTGACTTTCCAGTCGCGCTTTACTTGCCCTTGGCTCATGACGCCGTTTGGGATCGGTGGGTAGACCGGAGGTCCACCCATCTTTTTCGACAGCAGACCACTGGCGGCTAGTCCGACATCACGCACAATTTCTGCATCCAAACGAAGTCGTCGTTGCCGCCCCAGCAAGTAATTGCCTGGGTCTTTTTCTTTTAGGTCACTGCGATCATCCGAGGTCTGCCGATAGGTTCGCGACGTTACAATCAGTCGATGAAGTTCTTTGAGGCTCCAGCTCCGTTCCATGAATTCAACCGCTAACCAGTCCAACAACTCAGGATGCGAAGGTGGTGTTCCCTGGAAGCCGAAATCGTTGTCCGTCTCGACTAGGCCGCGGCCAAAATAATGCTGCCACACTCGATTGACGATCACCCGTGCCGTTAAAGGGTTGTCCGGTGAAACGATCCAACGTGCCAAGTCGAGTCGATTGAGTTCCTCCTTGGTTGAATCCATCTTTGGTAGAACGGATGGAGTACCACAATGGACCTCATCGGCTGGTCGCGTGAAGTCGCCCTGAATAAAGACCGTTGTCTTTCGCGGTTCTGGCAACTCTTTCATAACCAAAGTCGATACACCCGAATCGAGTTCTTTTGCAATATCAGCGATTCTGGCCTGGTTCTTTATAAAAGCTGCATGTTCGGACTTGT
>JANNNN010001052.1:0-3525 GCA_031398555.1 Planctomycetia bacterium
ATTGATTCTGGCAGCGGCCTAGTACGCCGGCTTGGGGTCAGCTCGACAGGGATCAAAGTGACCGGCTCTATTGCCTCAAACGGTGCAATGGTCATTGAGTCTGGCAGCGATAGCGGTACTACTTGGCAGCCAGGACTGAGACAAAAGTTTGACGTCGGCGGAATAAAGATGTCCGTCTACGGCGTGCTGGAAATCGCCAGACCGACTACGGCAATCGCAGCTTCATGGCGGACTGGCGGTAGCGGTAACACGCTCAAAGACGACGACACTTTTGACGGATACACCGTAGCGCAAATTGTCAAAGCTCTGCGAGATTTCGGTGTCTTAACTTAGGAAGTAGGAATTGTCATGGTAGACATCAGTCAATTGAATGATAAGCAGCGATGGGGTTTGTTGTACCTCATGCAGCAAGAGAACGCTGCCATTGCACAGCATAACTCCACTGTCGAGCAACGGAACAAAGTTCGCCTGCACGATCAGCCGCTTATCGAACCCAAACCAGAGTTTACGCTCGAAACGTTTGCTCCCTACAAACTCATTCAGTTGGCCGAGCAGGCATATTCCCAACTGGTCAGTTTTAAAGAACAGGAAGCTTTACGTTTGTTCCGTGTCAAGTCGCCTGAAGAACAAGCGGCGATCTTGGTGCAACTTCAAGTCCCCGATGTTCTCAAGGAGGATATATGACTCAGGCGAATCAAACAACAAATGAAATGACGCCAGAACTGGCGTTGCAACTAGTCGATCGAGTGCTGGCTGATGTAGCTGGCACTCGGCTCGACCATCAACGACTGCAGCATGCAGTGGTCGTCTTGGCGAAAGCCATCACACCCTTTGAACCCTCGGAACTCGCGAATGACGCACAGTGATTACTTCCGGCGACCATCGGGTCAAACACTCTATGCGAAGCCACTACCGCTGGTGGTGGCTCCGTGGGCGGATGATGCGCTTGCGGCCGTCGAAAATGCATCCACCGGCAGTTATGAGTTTAGCGAACTGGCTGATGATTGCGATCACGAGATCTTTCGTCAGCTCGGTGTAGCTCCGGCTTCTTCGGATTCTGCCGTGGGAGTTTTTTCGATGCCGGTTGATACGTCTGGAATCGATCTCCTTCTGGAAAGAGTGACCGGTTTGATGGGTCCAAACATTGTGGCCATCACGGTGACCAATGTGACAAACGAACCCATTCAGCAAGCTCGGGTGCGGCTAACGAAAACTGGCGATACACAGTCGCTACTTACGGACGGGTCTGGCTTGGCTCGGTTTGCATGCGAAAGCGGTACATGGACTGTGGTCATTACAGCCTCAGGTTACGCGTCTCAGCTACACACGATAGCTGTCAGCAGCGATGTTAACGCGCCATTTTCTATGGTAGCCATAGTCGTCTCTGAGCCAGCCATTCCGCAGCTATGCGTGTTGCGGGTGTTTGCTAGACATAACGGCGTTACTTTGCAGGGAGCTGTTTGCAAGGCTCGGCTCAAAGCGATCAATTCAGCCATCGATGGGACCGTACTCTCAACACAGATCACTCAGAGTGTCACCGATTCTGATGGCTATGGGGAATTGCAGCTGATTCGAGCCTCTGAGTTTGTAGATGGCGATGGCCTGTATGTGATCGAAGTCTGGCACGGTGATCGAAGGTTCGTGTCGGTAACTGCGTCCATCCCAAACCTAGAGTCAATCAATCTCGAAGATCTCATTGGCGACAGTGGAGTGTAATGAACCGTGGGCGATAGCTTCAAAAAAGTACAAGCGGGTCAGCCGCTCGAAGTATCCGCGACGGTTTGGAATGCGCTCATTGATGTGACGAAACAGGCCAAACAGTCACAGCATGATCGCACTGACTCATCACAACCTTTGACAAGGCAATCAAACCATGCACTTATTCGCAATCTCGCCGGTGATGATCTTGCCCGCTTCGCCGTGATCGAACTGGGGACACCGATCATTACTCCAACTGACAATGAAATGGAGTTTAAAAACCGCACTACGTTTACGGCCTTACTTCCAAGTGTTTCCACTGGAACACGATTCGGAGTTACGCTCGAGCCGATCGCTAGTG
The DNA here is from genome assembly GCA_031398555.1 of Planctomycetia bacterium. Taxonomy (GTDB): domain Bacteria; phylum Planctomycetota; class Planctomycetia; order Pirellulales; family Pirellulaceae; genus Aureliella. The sequence goes on from JANNNN010001052.1 coordinate 2,060, forward strand.
GCGCAATCGGTACTGCAGCTGTGGCTGGCATAATTCCAGTACGTTTGGCAGTAGGGGCCTTGCCCTATGCCTGCGCGCATCCGATTCCAGGTTCAAACATTCTCCAGTCGGTGCCACATGGTCCAGCGTCCATTCTGTGGATGGAATCCTTTGGAAGTACGCGTTGGGCAATCATTCGTTTTGATCAATCGAACTATGAAGAAATTGTGTTCATCACCAGCAATATTCCCGATGACGATGGCTTTTATCCGGCAAACGTGCAGCGCTACGACGCAGCATCTCGCAGTTGGATAACTTTTTACGCGTGCAAAGTGGTTGACGCCAATCGATGAGTTTACAACAGCAGCGATACTTGGCTCATGCAATCGGAAATGACGGTCAGTGGCCGCTCTATGCAGCAACTTGCCAGCTACGCTTTCCAGGCGTGCAGTCCGCCAAGCGAGAACTGGCTCATTTCGTTGGCATGCAGAATGGCACGCCTCTTTATGCAATCTCTCGCTGCGACTTTCCAAGAATGGGAAGGTATTTGACTCGCTTTGTGGGTTTCGACGATGTGCCGATTTATGCGCTCATGTGTTGTGATCAGTCATCCAGTGGCTCGTCCGGATCCAGCGGTAGCTCAGGCCCAAGCGGTTCGAGTGGTTCATCAGGTAGCTCAGGCTCAAGTGGCTCATCCGGTTCGAGCGGAAGTTCCGGTAGCAGTGGTTCAAGCGGCTCATCAGGCAGTTCAGGTACGAGTGGCCCATCAGGATCAAGTGGGAGCAGTGGTTCGGGTACCAGCGGCCCTTCAGGCAGTTCAGGCACAAGTGGACCATCAGGAAGCTCGGGGCCAAGTGGTCCACCAGGATCTGGCGGTAGTAGTGGTTCAGGCTCAAGCGGTTCTTCCGGCAGTTCGGGATCGAGCGGCTCAGGCTCCAGCGGTAGCTCAGGCAGCAGCGGACCTAGCGGTTCAGGGTCTAGCGGCTCCTCCGGTAGTTCTGGGTCAGGATCAAGCAGTGGGTATTACGACCCATGTTGCTGCCCTTGTTATTTCATTTGGACCGGCAGTCATTGGGATCCGGTTGAGGTAAACGCTCCCTGCCAGGATCCAAAGTCACCACTACAAATGGTTTGTATGTGCGCCCCGCCGGACGATCTGCCATCCGGCTCATTCGTCGGCCAGACAATTTATACAGGCTGTAATAAAGGATTTACTTAAACATGGATGCTAGTGACTGCCCGCACAACCAAGAAGGTCTTTGCCAGGTTTCGACTCGCTTGGCAAATATACCGGTCCCGATTGCTGAAGATGCTTGCCGAGCTTGCTTGCAACAACGCTCTCCATGCACAGTCAATCGCGTCACGTGTAGCAAGGCCATTCAGACATGTTTGGCTGCTGGAATGCCTGCTCCTCAGGAGTTGCTCGATTGTGTCCGGCCACCTGAATCTGGAGTAGGAACTGAACTTGAACGCATGATCGACAGAAC
>JANNNN010001067.1:0-23384 GCA_031398555.1 Planctomycetia bacterium
TAAACGAATTTCCTAAAAGGGATCATGATAGTCTCGGATGAATTAAAACCAGTCGTTGACATTGCGTTAGGTCAGGTCCAGCCCCCGCATCGTGCCTGTGGAAGTTGCAAAGCGATCGACCTCCATGTTCATCCGCTGGAGCATCGATACAAACAGATTGGGGAGTGGATAATTGTTTTGAGTGTCGAATGCCAGATGCTGGCCGTGTTTGAAACCGCCCCCGGCAAAAAGAACTGGCAAATTGGTGGTTACGTGCGTATTAGCGTTGCCGAGATTGCTGCCATACAGAACCATGGTGCGATCGAATAGCGATTCGCTACCTTCCTTCACCTGCTTCATGTTGGTAAACAAATCATCGAGCAATCGCATATGCCATTGATCGATGGCTTCTAACTGCTTGAGCTTGCCTTCACTCTTTCCATGATGCGACAAGTTGTGATAGCCGTCCGTGATATCTGCACCAGCAATCTCAATTGTAGGTGAGTTAACGCTGTCTAGCAGAATGGTAATGGCCCGAGTCGAGTCGGTCTCTAAAGCCAAACGCGACATGTCGTACATCAAGCGAACTTTTTCCATGTACTCTTTTGGATCAGCTGGATCAACGGGAGCCGGGGAAGTGGTAGTGGGCTTGGGAACGTGCTCCCATTGCTGGGCGGCCACGAGTCGCTGTTCCAATTCGCGAACGCCGGTCAAGTATTGATCCACCCGCAGGCGGTCTTTAGGGCCGAGTGTACGCACCAGATCCTTAGTCTGCCCCGCGACCGCATCCATGATGCTCTTACCTAGTTCCAATTTCTTCAAGTGCTGCTCAATCTCAAGGGGCGAGCCTTGCAAGAACAGCTGCTTGTAGACACTCGACGGCTTCTCCTCGCAAGGGATGAGTACTCCAGCACCGGTCCACGACAAACTGCGTTGGCCTTGCTGAACGTTGACACCCAGCGTCATCGAGGGAAAGCGAGTTAAGTGGCCGATGCGTTCGGAAATGAACTGGTCGAGTGAAATCGTGTTTCGAAAACCGCCACTACCGGGATGCGGTGCAGCAGTCAAAAAGCAAATGTCGGCAGGATGCCCACCGTCGACATCCGGATGCCACACCCCACTAAAGACCGTGAATTCGTTTCGATGGCGTTCAAGCAGTTGCAGGTACGGCGACAGTATGTAGTCGCGACCAGCGTTCTGTGGGAAAAACTGATCTGGTAACAAGCCTAGATTGTTGCAAATCGCCAGCATGCGACGCGGTGGATTGTTGACATCGACTTCCGTTAAGCTAGCCGCCCGAGTAACAGCTGGCACCATCGCATCGAGCAACGGCAAGGCCATTCCCACTCCCAGTCCGCGCAGTAGCGTACGTCGCGACAGAGGTTTATTATTGATCAGGCTTGGCATGGGAATCCTCACTTCTGCAAAAACAGATCACTGGTAACGATTTCTGAGATCATCGATTTTATACGATAGTCGCCACTGGCAAGTCGATCCAAAACGTTTTCGATTTCCACACGATCGCTGAATCGCATCGGCGAGCCGGTGGCGTAGATCACAAGTTGGTGCAACAAATTCTTAGCAATAGCCCGCTCGTTGGAAACCAACAAAGTCTTTAGCTCAAAGATATTCGCAAAAGCTTTACCATCGGCGAGATTGCCCGCAGCGTCAACGACTGGCCCTTGTCGAAAGGTAAATGGCTGGCCATTTTTACCAAAACCAGCAATAGGTTCCCCCTTTTCACCCAAGCTACGATAGTGATCGCGCCAGCCTCCAGCAACGTCAAAGCTCTCCAGCGCGAATCCAACCGGATCAATGATCGCATGGCAGCCATTGCAGCTGGTATCTGCGCGATGCAGTAGCAGTTGTTGCCGAATTGTTGTTGCGCCGCGCGTATCGGGTTCAATAGCCGGTACACTCTTGGGTGGTGGTGGATTCTGAATACCGAGAATGCGTTCATTAATCCACGCTCCGCGGACAACGGGTGAAGTTGTCGTGCCGTTTGCAGTAACCTTCAGCACACTGGCCTGTGTTAGCAATCCGCCGCGTGGACTATCGCCAGGCAAGGCGATTCGTTGCATCGCAACGCCGCCGATGGGCGGTAGGTTGTAATGCGCTGCCAGTCGCTCGTTGGCAAAGGTAAAGTCCGCGTCGACAATAGATCGGGCCGGCAGATCCTGCCGTATCAGTTCCGCAAAAAACAACTGCGTTTCAGCGAGGGCTGCATCGACCAATGCGTCGTCGAGGTAATAATCGGGATACAGCAACTCGTCAGGTGAGGTGTCGTTGATCTTTCGCAGATCCAGCCAGTAAGCCAGAAAGGCGTTTACAAACTGACCTGATTTTTTATCGGTGAGCATCCGTTCAACTTGCTGACGCAACACGGCCTTGTCAGACAAGCTCTCTTCCTGCGCGAGCGCCCGAAGCGTTGGGTCAGGCAGGCTATTCCAGAGAAACAAGCTCAACCGGGCCGCAATCGCCGCATCGTCTAGGGAACCTGTCGGTTCTTTGAGGCAGAGGAACTCAGGTGAACACAAGATCGCTGTGTAACCAGCGATCATCGCATCTTGAAGGCTCATCTCGGATTTGAGAGCCATTTCCACAACCGGAGTAAATCGATCCACTTCGGTCTCTACTACCGGGCGGTGGTAGACGGCAGCAAGAAAGTTCAAGAGCAAGCGGCGAGCATCGGCTGATGGGTTCTGAGAGCTAACTTCGAGGTTGCCATTGTGTTCAACCAGCGGTAGGTCACCAAAAAACAGCTGTGCACCTTGGGTCGGCCAGCTATCGTAGATTGGCCCTTCAGTTTCCATGTAGTTGTACGCAACGCCCGGCATGCCATCCGACTCCGCCAATGGATTGTGCCAATTTGGTGGACGCGATCGGAACAGACGCACGGCATCGGTTTGAATGGATTCACCTTCGAGCAAGTAGACATCGAGTTCGCGAAGGGTTGGTTCAACTTCGAAGTCAAACTCGCCGAGTTTTCGAAGTTGGCGGGGAGGTGATACTGCATAGATCGCAACGGGTTCAGCCCGTCGGCCCCGAGACGTTTTTTCGCGATCCGGACGCCACCATTTTTTCTCTTCACCTGCCACCCAAAAAGTAAAACCCTTGAACCGCAGTTTGTAGCGACCTGCTGCGGGTGCTTTGAAGGCATTAAAGCGAGTTTCAATCGGTTCGTAACTGCTGGCGACCACTCCAAACGCTTCGCGTTCGCGAAGTTCCGGTTCGCTATCGCCTCGGGTAAAGACTTGATTTTTTTCTTCGAGCACCGGCAGGTCGGCGTCATAGTCGATCAGTGGGAACGTCGCCCGCTCGGGACTGCGATTGAATTCTGTATAACGCACTTTGCGATTGAACGAGGATTGCTCACGGGCATAGTAGCGGCGAACTTTAGATTCCGGCTTCTTCAAGTGCTTGGATGTGACCTCGCGAAGGGCGTAGTCAGCAGCTTGCATGTAGCGGGCGAGATTGACATGGGACACATCGAGCGCCTCGCCGATTTTATTGAATCGTTTGAGTTCGCCATCTTCCGGGAGGATGGTCTTAAGTTGCAGCCAAGGTGCGTCGAACAGATCGCGGAGGCTATTCTCGTACTCGTACCGGTTCATGCGGCGCCATACAGTGCGGCCAGTTGTTGCAAGTTCCTGACGATCAAGTGCGACTAAGAGAGTAAACAATTCCGTGGTGAACGGTTGCGTTTGTTCTAAAGCCAAGGCCCGCGAAGATAGTTGAACGACTGCAGCAGTACCCGTGGTTGAATCCGCATTGGGCAAATCGGCAGGTACCTTCTTGGGCGGCATTTCTCCGGCTTCAACACGATCATGGATTTTGATCCATATTGCAAGATCTTCGACCGCCAACGGCCGTTGAGCCAATTCAGACAAATCCAGTTTACCCTCGGCATTATCCGCAGAGTGACAATCAAAACAATTGTCGTGCATGAACGTCTGGAACTTCGCACTCGGCTGCTCACCGTTGGCTGCGCAAGGATGGAAAGCAAGCAATGCGAGCACAACGTAGCTGAATAATTTGCAACAAAACATAGTTTAGCTTCGGCAGAAAGTAAGCCGGCGGGAACTGGTCAATGCGACTGTGCGTGGCGGGTCAGTCTATTCTAGACCAACGGGACGCGGATGGCTATTTCGACTTTGAGATTTGTGAACTGAAAACTCCAGCCCGGAATCTCTGTGAGCCGCTGGCGCTAGCCACGGGTTTCGAAGTTGTTATCTACTGAATCACGACGTTCCGCTCCAATGTCCGAATTGTTAAACAAGACGCGAATCTTATTGCATTTGAATGTGCAATTGTGATACGCGTCAATCGCTTCGAGACCCGCGGCTAGCGCCCAATGCCATCTACTTTGTAGCGGTAGAGCGCAAGCCGTCTGGTGTTGCATTGGAAATATTGAGGAAGAACCCGGCGGCTTGCGCCGACACCGCTAAAAAAAACACCAAAGTAGATGGCATTGGGCTAGCGCCGACGGCTCACAAAGCGGACTGTCGTCAGCACTCGCGGCTGTTCGAAGTTACAGGTCTACTCAAAAACTTGTTGGTAGCTGACAAACGCGATGCTGCGACTGTCGGGCGACCATGAAGGGACGTTTAAAGTCCCCTGGCCACCAAACAATTTTGCTAGTGTGTTGATTTTGCCATCGGCCAAAGACATCAATCGGAGTGATACATCCTTGTTAGCTGGATGCCCTTGGACATCGCTGGCGAAGGAAAGGAATACGATCCAGCGTCCATCGGGCGACGGATGAGGAAACCAATTGTTAAACTCATCCGTTGTAATTTGAGTTTGCTCGCTTCCGTCGGTATTCATTTTCCAGATGTGCATCTTTCCGGTTCGCTCCGAGTTGAAGTAGATCGACTTTCCATCGGGCGAGTAATCCGGGCCATCGTCCAAGCCTGTGCTTGTCGTCAAGCGTGTTTCTTCTCCACCGTTCACAGGAATAGTGTAAATGTCAAACTCGCCTGAACGCGAAGCACAATAGGCCAGTGTCTTGCCGTCAGGCGACCAGCCATGCCAGTAAGAAGGAGCCAGCTTGGTGATCAACTGAGGTGTTCCACCTTCGATAGGCAGAGTGTAGATCCGCGACCCACCACTTTGCGTTTGATCGCTGATTACCAATTTCTTGCCATCGGGCGACACGCCATGATCATTGTTCAAGCGGTTGAGCGAGCCGGTATCAATCTGAGTTGGGCTTCCTCCCTTGATGGGAATGGAAAAGATGCGACCGGTACTGTTGAATAAAATCGCCTGCCCGTTCGGCAGCCAATTGGGAGCTTCGATATGTTCCTTCGAATGATAGAGCACTTTGCGGTCGGTCGAAGCGATTGAAATTGTTTCCAAGGTGCACTCGACTTTGGTGTCCGCTGATTTCTCAAGCCCCTTTTTCAGTATGACATTCGAAAAGGTTGCAGTTTCCAGTCTTTCGTTATTATGCGCACACACGCCCAAGCCAACGTAAAACGGTTCTTTGAACTGAATGCGGAACGATCCGCCAGAGGAATGCATGTTGTCGTCGTTTTCGCCAATGAACATGGCCACATAGTCGCCGCGTTTTTCAAGCCTCACACGACGGGGAGCCGAGACATTTGACTGCACCTCATGCGTCGCATCGCCATCGAACTCTCTGTACTGTATGGAGCACAACCCGTCACCATGGAAGGCTACGTCGGCATAGGCGGACCCAAGCGAGAGCGACTGACGCACGATAAGACAGGCCTTGCGATGCGGGTCTCCTTCCTGCGTGGGCCACTGAATGTTTGCAGCAATCGAGACATCGCCGCTAGCTTGAGTCGATACGAAGTGCAATGCATCCGTCGCAGCCCACATGTTTGCACCGCCACCGGAGACTGCATAAGTGGATTTGGCCGCGTCGAACAAAGCCTTTCCAGGCTTGCCAACTATGCCAATATCTGCCGCCTGATCAAAGATTCCGACGGCTTCGCTCGGTCGTTGAGCGAAAACTGAACCGACTTGAAAACAGGTTAGTCCGACAAGTAGGCTGAGAGTAGAGAGGTTTTTCACAGCGGACTCCATGGTGGGGAGGAGAGGTTCAGGAAATTGACTGGCAGCGGGGTTTTATGAGTTTTAACGCAACGTCTCGGTACCGTTAATGTACAGTAGACAGTTTTTCCAGTATTACTTTACCTATAACTACCGGTCAGGCTTTGTTTTTTTGGCACCAACTTATGAAACCTCTGCAATCGGCAATCTATTTCAAGGCTACAGTCACCCTACTTGCAACTGTCTTGCTGATTGTTCAATCAGCCGCTGGTCAAGATGCCCCCTTTGCTGTGTCGATCCAGGTCGATGCCGCAGCCACTAAAGGCGAACTGCATCGCATCTGGCGTTTCTTCGGAGCCGACGAACCCAACTATGCATACATGAAAGATGGTCGCAAGCTGCTCGGACAACTGGGAGAACTTGCACCAAAAGAAGTCTTTTTTCGCACCCACAATTTGATGACCACAGGGCTAGGCGCGCCCGCGCTCAAATGGGGTAGCACTAACCTCTACACCGAAGATGCTAGCGGCAATGCAATTTACGATTATCGAATTGTGGATCTGATCTTTGACACTTACCTAAAGAATGGGGTACGACCCTACGTTCAACTAGGATTCATGCCTCAAGCCATGTCGATCAAGCCTGAGCCATACATGCATGAGTGGCGACCTGGTATGCCGTACGAAGAAGTCTACACCGGCTGGGCTTATCCTCCGAAGAGTTTTGAGAAGTGGGGGGAACTCGTCTATCAGTGGGCCGCTCATTGCGTTGAGCGCTATGGTCGCTCGGAAGTGGAAACGTGGTGGTGGCAAACTTGGAATGAATCGAATATCGGCTATTGGAAAGGAACTCCAGAAGAATTTCAGAAACTGCACGACTTTGCCATGGCCGGCCTTTTACGAGCTTTACCCAGTGCTCGAGTCGGCGGTCCTGATGTCGCAGGTGACGGTGGCAATTTTACACGCAACTTTTTTCGGCATTGCTTGGACGGTAAGAACTATGCGACCGGGGAAAAGGGGACGCGACTGGACTTTGTTTCGTTTCACGCCAAGGGTTCACCTGCTTGGACGGACAACCATATTCAGATGGGTATTGCCGCTCAATTGACAACGATCGACAAAGGCTTTGGGATCGTCGCCGAATTTCCCCAGCTAAAAAATAAACCGATTGTCATCGGCGAGTCGGATCCCGAGGGCTGTGCAGCGTGCCAGGGCGATCGATTCTCCTACCGCAATGGCACGATGTATTCAAGCTACACAGCAGCGAGTTTCGCGCGCAAGCATGACTTGGCCGAAAAGCACGGTGTAAATCTTGAAGGGGCCTTGTCGTGGTCTTTCACATTTGAAGACCAACCCTACTTTGCTGGCTTCCGTCAGCTATCAAGTAATGGACTGGCGATGCCCGTCCTGAATGTTCTACGAATGATGAGCAAAATGGAGGGGCAACGCATTTCCGCCCACAGTTCGCATGCTGTGCCGCTTGAAGAAATCGTCAACAAGGGTGTACGAGGGACGCCGGATGTCGCCGCGCTGGCAAGCCGCAATGACAAGCAGATTGCAATCATGGTCTGGCATTATCACGATGACGACCTCACGGGTCCGGACGCCGCGATCGAGTTGAACGTGGGTGGTATTCCCGAGTCGGTGAAGGTTGCAAAAGTGTCGCACTATAGAGTGGATCAGTTTCATAGCAACTCCTATGATGCTTGGCGGAGAATGGGTTCGCCCGTTGCACCAGGGAGAAAGCAGTATGCAGAATTGGAAACTGCCGCAAACCTGACAATGCTTGGCAACGCAGAGCAAATGGATTGCGGCAAAGGGAAAGGGGAAATGAATTTTAAGCTCCCCAGACAAGGCGTATCGCTCGTCGTCTTGGAGTATCGCTAGACCAAAAACAGCCCTTACTGCCGCCGAAGCAGAACTGCAATGCCTGCGCGAAGGTGAAGGACTCAAGCAGTTACCTGGTGGCCAACGATGCAATGGTTCGTATCACTGATTTCTTTTGTAATCTGCGAGTTCGAGTAGGTTTTTTATTCGCCTATAATCGCTCAGGTGAGGGGCTTCGATTGAATCTTCTAGCAAAGCTAATGAAACCTGCGGGGTTGCAATCCAAATATTTCTCGACTAGTTTTTGTGCATGCAATTATGGGACGGATTGCTTTTCAACAGATATTCGACACGAGAAGTCGATTGATTTCGAGAACTTTAAGAGTTAAATGAGTCGGATTTTGACTCCAGTAGAAAGCACTTGATTTTGCGAAAACCATATTTTGAAACGCTTGAATTTCGTCGAGTACTTTCGAGCGATTGGACGAACCCAGATCAGCGTTTAGATGTAAGTGCAGATAATTGGGTTGGCCCTCTAGATGCTCTCATTATCATCAACCGGCTCCAAGAGCGTGGAGCTGGCGGGGAAAACAGTCTGGGCGAGCGAGGTGTAGCGCCCTTCGTTGATGTGAACGGCGATGGGTTCATTAGTCCCATCGACGCTTTGTTAGTAATTAATAGCCTTGATGCCCAGAACCCGCTTGTGTTTACACAATTAACACGCGATACGGCGACCGGAGGCGGGACGAACAACGATCGCATAACTGCCGACGCGTCGATCAACGGTTGGATTCAAAATGCGAAATCGAAGGACAGGATTTTTGCTGGTTGGGACATTGTAAATGACCTCAGTTTGAAGGACGTAACAAGCGCTCGTATTGGAAACAACTTTAACCTAAGTGAAGCCGCCATAACCCAACTAATAGGTCAGCCCTTAAATCCCGGTTCGCATACTCTAACCATTGTCCTTCGACGCGATGCCGTAGAGCGGTTTCGGTCCAGTTTCGCTTTTTCCGTGGATCGCAGTGCACTTTAGTTTACAAGCAGCAATTCAGTCGATCTACCATAATTCACTCACCACTCCTCATTTGAGAATTCTTTCTGATGCGAACGAAACTAACCTCTGGCCTCTTGCGCAAGTCCGCTTCTCCAAGAGCTCGAGGGCCACGCAAGTTGGCTGTAGAAAGATTGGACCGCAGAGACTTGCTGGCAGGTTTGTATGGGTCTTTGGAGTTCGTCGATGACCCAAGCTATTCATTGACGCCCGAGGGTGAGGGCGCCGTTATGGGACTTTCTTTTCGAACAGAGAACGTCAATGGCCAACCCCTCGACCCCAATAACATTCCGCCGGACAGTGTCTTTAATTTGGTTGTCCAAGCGCAGGACATTCGCAGCTTGCCTACCGGTGTGTTCTCTATTGATGAAGACATTATTACGAGTAACTCAAGCGTGGTCGAAGTCGCTATAGGAGAGCTACAGGTACTGCGGTTCCCGCAGGCGTTCAGTTCAGGCACATTTACTTTAAATTTTAACGGTCAGACTACCGCTGCCATTGTGCCGCCTGCAAGCCTTACCGATCCTACACTCGTAAATGCTGCCGCCAGCAGAATTACCGCTGCACTGGCCCCGATTTTAGGAAGTTCGAACGTTCAAGTGGTGGTGGATGATGACACTGGGCCAGCCGAGTTCATCGTCCACTTTAGAGGACAGTATTTATTGAGCGACATGCCAGCCTTAGTTGGTAATTTTTCGCAGACCCCGGGCACGACCATCACCGAAAACTATAGGCCTTCAAACTCGGCTCGCTCTGAAGTTCTGAAGCAGCACCTTTCATTCATCGCTCCCTATCACGTCGTCAAGTCCGCTCAGTTTACTGGTGATAACTCAGACGCGTTTATTGTGTCCGCCCTTTCGAATACCCTAGTTTTTCCATCAAACCCCGGGGTGCGGCAATCCATAGTTTCGATACCGATGCATGCCAAATCCGCTGGCAGTGCCACGATAACGGGGATTCCAGGCATCGGTAATCGCCAAAACCTAGTCTACGGTTCCTCCCTCGTATTGCCGCGTTCCGCAATCGATTCATTACCGTTGAATTTGCGAGTGGCCATTCCGCGAACCAACCTTGGAACACTCCAAGGAATTACCGAAGTAAGTGGACAGTCTCTACGGCAGGGCGAAGGAGCAGATTGGTTTCAATTTTCGACCCTTGCAGCCGGAAGTTCCGTGCATCAAGCAGCTCTTCAATTTGTCCATGCTCAAGGCGATCTTGAACTTGAGTTATACGACGCAAGCGAACGGTTATTGGAGCGATCTGCAACTGCAAACGATTCGGAAGTGGTGTCATTGCGAAACCTACCAGCAGGAACCTACTTTCTGAAAGTCACTGGATTTGGCGGTGCGACAAATGCGGCATATTCTTTGCGTCTTAATACGCCCATTCTAAACATTTTGTCGGATCGCTATGAAGTCAATAATACTCGTGCGACGGCGACCAGCTTGGGCGCTATTGAGGGAACGAAGGACTATTCCGACTTAACCATTCACGCTTCAAATGATACCGATTTCTATCGGTTTGAAACGAAAGCGACAGGAAAGTTGGGAAGTATCGTAAGCACTCAGTTCACCCACGCACTAGGCGACCTGGACTTGCGGCTATTCAATTCCGTCGGCGATTTACTAGCAAGTTCCGAAACGACACAAGACAGCGAGTCAATCAGTCTGAATGGACGACCTGCTGGCGTGTACTACGTTCAAGTCTTTGGTTCAGCAAATACCAAAAACCCTAGTTATCTATTGCACATCGATGCGCCTGAATTGGTTATCGGTGCGGACCGATTTGAGCCTAACAACACAGCGCAAACGGCAACTCCGTTGCCTGCACCAAACGGAATTGCGAGTTTCAATGATTTGTCGGTCCACCTATCGGGCAATAGCGACTGGTATTCGTTCAATGTCCTAGGAATTCCCACCGCAGCGAATTTTGCAAGCATCGATTTCACTCATTTGAATGGCGATCTCGATATAGAGTTGTACGATGCTTCAGGGACGAAACTACGAGAGTCTGCCAGTATTCGAGACCAAGAACGTATTTCACTCGCGGGGCTGGTCACGGGCAGTTACTTGCTAAGGGTTTTCGGAAACTCTGGTGCCACCAACGCCAACTACAGTTTGGAACTGGCATTACCAGTCCAAAGCGTTGCGGCGGACTCTTTAGAACCTAACGATTCACGCTTGAGTGCAACTGATTTGCGGCAGGTTAATGGGATTAAAGAATTAATCAATCTTACAATCCATTCGGCTAACAACGATGACTGGTTTCGCTTTGAGACTGTGGCGACCAGTACGATCTCACATTTCGTTGGATTGGTACTCAATGAATCGCAGGGCGATATCGACCTTGAGTTGCTCGATTCATCCGGAAATGTTCTCGCACGCTCGGCGACGTCTAACGACTGGGAACTCATCAACTTGGCGGACAGGCCTGCGGGCGTCTACTTTGCACGAGTGTCAGGCTACCAGGGCGCGACAAATCCACGCTACTCATTTACGGTCTTTGCTCCCGAAAGCAATATAAAAACCGACGCGTATGAGAAAAACGACACCCTGGCTACGGCTAGCGACCTCCGAACGATTGAAGGCGTTAGGACTGTCGATAATTTATCCATTCACGCAGCGGGGGATCTGGATTGGTTTGCGTTTTCAACAAATTCGGTCGCTACTACGGATAATTTCGCTTCGATTCAGTTTGTCAATGCGCTGGGCGACCTGGACTTGACCCTTTGGGACGCCGCCGGAAATCTACTTGCGAGTTCGCAATCGGCGGCCGATGAAGAGCGTATCAGTTTGGCTGGATACAGTGCCGGCCGCTATTTCCTCCGCCTCGCCGGCGGTAGCAGCCTTGCGGTTAATCCAGACTACAAATTGACCATTAAAGCGCCATCATTATCGATTCCCGTGGATGCCTACGAACCTAACAATTCATTGCCGGGAGCTTTTGACCTTAGAACCATCGAAGGAGTTTCAAGTGTCGCGGCCGCAACCATTCATGTATCCGGAGACGATGATTGGTATCGATTCGAAATCCGCGCGGTGGGGCAGCCAACGCATTTCGTTGAGGCGGAGTTTGACCATAAACTGGGCGACTTGGATATCACGCTTTATGACGCGTTTGGATTGGAGATTGCTTCCAGTAAAACTGCGTCGAACTCCGAGCGTATATCACTGTTCGGACGCCAAGCTGGCGTTTACTTTGTTAAAGTAGCCGGGTTTTCTGGGGCCGTGAATTCCAACTATCGTCTGAATTTCTCAGCGCCATTCTTTGGTGATCTAACACCAGACCGGGAGGAATCAAACGATTCGCTTGTGAACGCAACGAAGGTGCGAAACAGCGGCGATAGCTTAGCAGGGCCTCTTCTCATTGAAGATTTGTCCATTCATTCTACTTCCGATGTCGACTATTACACTTTCACCACCGTCGGCCTCGGTTCGCTCGCCAATTCCGTATCAATCCTGTTTAACAGTGGCGACAGTGATCTCACTCTCGAGTTATTAAATTCCTCAGGCGCAATTATTCGAACGTCATCGAACTCGACCGGTACGGAGTTCATTGCTCTTGACGACCTGCCTGCGGGTACCTATCTCGCGAAAGTTCGAGGGGTGAACGGATCACGCGGACGTTATCAGTTGGCGATTGATGCTCCTGCTTCAAGTCAATTGGATGCTTGGACCATTATGGTCTATATGACGAGCAGTGATTTGGATCAATTTGCGTTTGATGACATCAACGAACTTGAACAGTCTGTTGCAAACTTGCCGGGTGATGTCAACATTGCAATTTTATGGGATCAGAGTGCGGCGGCAAAGTTCTATCCAACAGGCAATGATGCTCAAGCGGCATGGAATTCAGTAGGCAGAGGCTTCGTTCGGCCAGATCGCGATGACAACAAAATTGCCAGTTCGTTTGAGTTACTGGGTGAGTTGAGCACGGGCGATTCATCGAACCTGACCAGTTTTATTAATTGGGTGGCAAGTGAAGCACCTGCTGAGCACTACGCCCTGTTTAGTTGGGACCATGGAGCAGGAATTTTTGGATCTAATTTTGACAATTTCGACAATTTACCGTCAGATAACTTGCGAATTAGTGAGATGGTTTCTGGGGTCAGGGCTTCTGCTGTTTCGCGATTCGACGTGCTTGCCTTTGATGCTTGCTTGATGTCCATGGTCGAAGTCGGGTACAACCTGCGATCAGTGGCCGACGTGTTAGTCGGATCACAAGAGGTTGTGGGCACAAATGGTTACAACTATAAAACTACGTTTTCCGACTTGTTCAACAACCCTGGCCTTGTAGACGGAGAACAACTGGCGTCGAATATCGTGAGCAGTTACGCGCGCGAGTATGCGGGCAATTCAAGTGGTTGGGATACTCAGTCTGCTGTGCGTACCGTTGCCTTGGAGCAACTGGCCGTTGCTTTACGCGGGCTAACAGATCTAGTCACAACTCTAAACGCTTCTCAAGTCACTGTTCTTACGACCGCACTTCAGGCGGCAACGAGTTACAACAACCCAGACTTCCGAGATCTGGGCAGTATTATGTTGGGAATCGTCAATGAATCGATGTTGCCCGCACCTTTTCGTGAGGCTGCGCAAGGAGTCCTACGGGCCATTACAAATTCAGTCGTGGCGATTACCAATGATGCACGAAGGAGCTCTGGTCTATCTATTTTTGTTCCAGAAGGGACTAGCCTCGGTTCCCTTTATACAGCAGAGTTTGCTGCGTTCATTAGTGCCAGCGGGTGGGACTCATTAATCGCGAGAACTGGAGGGCAGTCGACCGGCGGTTCTAGTGGTGGCAGATTCGGTCGCAGCGCCTCGATTCAAGATTGGGCCGAAGATAACGACTTACCTGCTACTGCCGAGAATGTGTTTCGAATTAGCGGGTCGAACGTAACATTCAAAGACTTGAGCTTACATGAAAATAGTGATGTAGACTGGTTCAGGTTTTCGATCGGAGCCGCTGGTCAAGCAGCTGACGTGGTTTCCACGGTCGCGACGGGAACAAATTCCCTGCGAACAGAGATCTACGACTCCAGCGGAATGACCTTGCTTCGCACTTCGATCGGCGGCAGCAATGCTAGTACATCGTTAAACGGATTGAGTTCTGGTGAATACCTGCTCAAAGTTTTCTCGCCGACGAACAGCATCGTGCGCAATTATTCAATCGTTGCGACTGGCCCTACTTCAACCCAACCGCGTTCTCGCTTGGGCGACATCGGTACCCAAGGAAAAGCCTTCCCGGTTGGAGGTGTCGCCAATCAATTCGCATTGTCAGGCCTCGAACTGGCTCCCAACTCGGATAACTGGTTCGCAATCGACACTCCAAGACTCTTTGAAAAGCGATGGTTTAGTGTACAAGTAAATCAGGCTAGCGGCGGGTCACTCAAGGCGACGATTGTGAACGCATTTGGAAAACCAGTTAGCGGCGATCAAGGAAGCGATACCTTGGTACTCGGTTATCAAGCAACAGGTGCGTCAGAGCGATACTACCTACGCATAATAAACGAAAAAACGACTCCTGCCGCGTATAATGTCCAAATCAACAATCTAGTAGAAACGTTCAGCGACGTCTTAGTTAAAGAACGGTTATCAGCGGTACTTGTCGATAAGTTGCCGCTGAATGAAGTTGTGGCGAATGTTGGCAATGTGACTATTAAAGATGACCGCTTTGAATGGGTTTCTGGTAGTCTCCGATTGCGAGCCGGTCTGCATCTTTCGGCTGCCGAACAGTTTGCTGTATTTGTTCCTATAGTTGTGGGTGACACACAGAATTCAAACGCCCCAATTGAGTTCGTCTTACCCGTCAAAGTGATCGAAAACCCACGTCCGTATCACAATCAATCGACCCCCGAGAACGTGAACAATGACTTCGACAGTAACGGAGTCCCGATCATCAGTCCATTGGATGCACTTATCATCATCAACTACTTGAACGCGTCTTTGCCGCTGAATCTCAATGTTCGAGATGCGGGGATTGGTGCAAAGCAGAATTTCGTGGACGTCAGCGGTGATGGTGTAATGTCTGCGCGGGATGCTTTACTGGTTATCAACAAAATCAATCGGAACAGAGCTGGGGGAGAAGGAGAAACTACCGAAGTGAATATCTCTGATCAAGAACCTGTCATCAACGTCTCGAATAGCAATTCGGTGGATCAAGTGTTCTTTAACTGGCCTGACGGCGAGCTGGAACAATTAACCAAACGTCGCGCTTGGAAGTAACTAATGCAGGGCAGGCTGGAATCTACAGCCAACGAGGCGCCCAAAAACGTGGACGCGCCCAAAACGTGGACGCGCTGGGCTGGAGGTGCTAACTAACCTGATCGCCGGTGCAGCATCCACGACAGAACTCACGGTGGTCGAAAAACAGTCATTGTGTTGTGAGATGTTTCACGAAGCCTGGCAGTTTTTACAGGGCGCAAAGTGACGTTAAGGGACTAATCGCGCGAAGTCGAGCAGAGCGGATTTCGCATGGTAGCCTCTGGTTACCAAACGCTTGCTTGCTGAATATTGTCGCGGACATTCGAAAGCAAACAACCTCATTGGGAAGTTTTTCCTACATCCCTCGATTTGGCATGGATTTGGCTAGTGTCGTGAATTCCATCTCCGCCCTGAGATGAAAAACTAGCAGCCACCACTAGCGAGGAATCTCTCATGTTTTCTACCGCCCGACTCTTTTGTATGATCGTTATGATTTGTGTTTTACAGGTGGTTACCTGTGCACAGAATGCGCCGCCAAAGTCGGTTGAACCTAGCGGAGCTAACTTAAATCAAGCACGGAATGGGGCAGTTCAAAATAGCAATGAAAAGGTTAGTAAACCTGGCGACGTGAAGGGCGAAGAAAACCCCGTCATGACTACGCAACAAGGTATTCCTGTCGCCGATAACCAGAATTCGCTCAAAATGGGTTCACGAGGTCCCACGTTGCTCGAGGACTTCCAGTTACGTGAAAAGATTTTTCATTTTGATCATGAGCGAATTCCTGAGCGGGTAGTGCATGCTCGCGGTTCGGGCGCGCATGGATATTTTGAGAACTATGAATCGCTTGCGGATATTACCAAAGCAGACATTTTCCAACGGGCTGGACAGAAGACACCGGCCTTCGTTCGGTTTTCGACCGTTGCCGGTAGCGCTGGGTCGCCTGACTTGGCCCGTGATGTCCGAGGATTTGCCGTCAAGCTCTATACGCAGCAAGGGAATTGGGACATCGTTGGAAACAATATTCCGGTGTTCTTTATTCAAGATGCGATCAAGTTCCCCGATCTGGTTCATGCCGCCAAGCCTGAGCCCGACCGCGGATTTCCCCAAGCACAAACCGCACATGACAATTTTTGGGATTTCATTTCGCTTACTCCCGAAAGTATGCACATGATCATGTGGATCATGAGCGATAGGACCATTCCCCGTTCGCTTAGATTTATGGAAGGCTTTGGGGTCCACACCTTCCGCATGATTAACGCTGAAGGCAAGTCGACATTTGTGAAATTCCACTGGAAGCCCAAGCAAGGTCTTCAGTCGGTTATGTGGAACGAAGCAGTAAAGATCAACGGAGCTGATCCAGATTATCATCGTCGTGATCTGCGAGCATCCATTGAAGCTGGAAATCCGCCAGAATGGGAGTTGGGGTTGCAGCTATTTGATGAGAAGTTCGCTGAGCAGTTTGAGTTCGACATTCTCGATGCGACAAAACTCATTCCAGAAGAACTTGTACCGATTCGAATTGTCGGGCGACTGGTGTTGGATCGAACAGTAGACAACTTCTTTGCCGAGACTGAGCAGGTTGCTTTTTGCACTCAGAACATCGTGCCCGGAATCGACTTTAGCAACGATCCGCTACTTCAAGGAAGAAATTTTTCTTACCTCGATACGCAGTTAAAAAGATTAGGTAGTCCTAATTTTACGGACTTGCCGATCAATGCTCCGCGTTGCCCAATACATAACTTTTTCCAAGACGGGCACATGGCGATCACCAATCCGAAAGGTCGCGCAAATTACGAACCTAATTCTTGGGGAGGTGGACCACGCGAATCGGCCGCCAAGGGTTTTCAGTCGTACCCAGCCACTGAAGAAGGTCCCAAGCAGCGTAAAAAATCAGAGAAATTCGGGGATCACTACAGCCAAGCTCGCCAATTCTTTATCAGTCAGACACCGGTAGAGCAGGAGCACATTGGCGACGCGCTTGTTTTTGAACTTAGCAAAGTCGGCCGAGTGGACATTCGCGCATCTATGGTCGCTCATCTTGAAAACATTGATAGTAAACTTGCGAAAACGGTTGCAACGGGACTTCGATTGCCTGACATGCCTCAGCACGCGAAGGCGCTCCAGGCGACTCGCACGGATCTTAAACCTTCGCCAGCTTTAAGCATCCTGAAGAACGGACCAAAAAACTTCGCTGGTCGTACTGTAGGCATCCTTGTTACAGATGGTGTCGATGTCCAAAGTCTCAGTCAACTTGTTGCGGTAATCAAGGCTGAAAACGCCTCGTACAAACTCATTGCGCCGCAGATTGGCGGAGTCAAAGGAAGCGATGGAAAACTGATTGCTGCTGATGAGAAGATCGGGGGTGGACCGTCGGTTCTTTATGACGCAGTCGCATTGTTGCCATCAAAAGACGGCGCAGCGATGGTTGGGGAGGACCCAGCTGCACGTGATTTTGTTGCAGACGCACTCGCTCATCGCAAATTCATTGCATACGGCGAATTCGCTAAAGAACTGTTAGAAAAAGCCAACCCGAGTTCGACTAACCGTTCGCAATTGATTTCGTTGAATTCACCCGACGCGACGCAGAACTTTATGATGAAGTGTCGAAGCCTTCGTAACTGGGCAGAATAAGTGTGCATTTCCTTGATCATCTTCAATGGCCAGCGATGATTGCTACAGTCGTCGCAGCTTGGCTAGTTGCGTCGGAATCGAAGCGGCGGCGGACTGCAGGATTTTATTGTTTCCTCGTCAGCAATGTGCTGTGGGTAGCCTGGGGCTGGCACGATGGCGCTTACGCTTTGATCTTTTTGCAGATAGCCCTAGCGGCCACAAACATTAGAGGTGCGTTCAAGAACCAACCTGCTTCATAATCAACTTTGGCTGTGTCTCTTAGTTGACCGTGGCTGGGTTTGGCACGCACTTCGCATCAGGGGATCGGAATCACCCAACGTAATCTTTTGATCTCGCAGCTAATTCGCTCAAGGCCCATATGAATAAGACTCAAACTGAAACTTTGGATTTGACGGTTAATCCGAATGGGCAATCAAAGAACATTCAACCTCGGGTAGGAGCGGCCCAACAGAAGCGGCAAGAAACGTCGAGCGGTGGATACCGCTTATGGCCTGGAAGTGCCTATCCACTCGGCGCGACTTGGGATGGTATGGGAGTCAACTTCTCCATTTACGCACAGAACGCTACGAAGATTGAACTGTGCTTGTTTAATACAATCGACGACGAGCGGGAAGCGGCGTGCATTCCTCTGAAAGAGCGTACTGACGAAATCTGGCATGCTTATTTGCCCGAAGTGGTGCCGGGCCAAGTTTACGGATATCGTGTCCATGGACCATTTGATCCTGCCAACGGGCATCGCTTCAACCCCAACAAGATTGTGCTTGATCCGTACGCCAAATCGATAGCCCGCAAAACTCGTTGGGACGATTCATTGTTTGGATACACGGTTGGCGATCCGGAACAGGATCTTTCATTCGACGCGAAGGACAGTGCGGCTTTTGCTCCTTTGGCGGCAGTCATCGATCCGGTATTCAGTTGGTGCGATGATCGTCGGCCAAACATTCCGATGCATAAATCGGTAATTTATGAGATGCATGTACGTGGGTTCACGAAATTGCACGACGAGATTCCCGAAGGACTGCGAGGCACGTACGCAGGCGTATCGAGCGCACCTGCTATTGCGTATCTAAAAGCGCTAGGCGTTACCGCTGTTGAACTACTTCCGGTGCACTGTCACTTGGACGGGCGTCATTTGGTTGAAAAGGGGCTTTCCAATTACTGGGGCTACGACACCCTAGGATTTTTTGCGCCCGAGCCCGATTATTGCTCACCACGTCAATCGCTTGATGCAGTTCGTGAGTTTAAGGTGATGGTGCGGAATCTGCATGCGGCGGGCATCGAAGTTATTCTAGACGTTGTGTACAACCATTCGGCTGAAGGCAACCAGATGGGACCAACGCTCACATTCCGCGGAATCGACAACTCGGCTTACTATCGAACCTCCCCTGAAGATTCGCGTTATTACGTTGACTTTACGGGATGCGGAAACACGTTCAATATGATGAACCCCCGCGTTTTGCAGCTAATAATGGATAGTTTGCGATACTGGGTAACGGAGATGCACGTCGATGGCTTTCGGTTTGATCTCGCGAGCACATTAGCCCGGCAACTTTTCGACGTAAACAAGCTTGGCGGATTCTTCGATATTATTCATCAGGATCCGTTGCTGTCTCAAGTAAAGTTGATTGCGGAACCGTGGGATCTCGGACCAGGCGGATACATGGTCGGTAATTTCCCTGCTCAGTGGTCTGAGTGGAATGGAAAGTATCGCGATTCGATTAGACACTTTTGGAAAGGTGATGGAGGACACACGGGTGAATTCGCCACTCGCATTTGTGGTTCCCCAGACCTGTACGCTTGGAGTGGGAAGCGACCGCACGCAAGTATCAACTTCGTCACATGCCACGATGGCTTTACCTTAAGCGATTTAGTCTCGTATGATCAAAAGCACAACGATGCCAATGGTGAAGATAATCGAGACGGAGCTGATGACAATATTGGTTGGAATTGCGGAGTGGAAGGTCCGACTGATGATTTAAGTATTGCCGAACTGCGGGAGCGCAAGCAGCGGAGTTTTTTGGCTACTTTGCTGCTCTCACAGGGAGTACCGATGTTGCTAGCTGGTGATGAAGTCGGTCACACTCAACAAGGGAACAATAATTGTTACTGCCAGGACAATGAACTAACTTGGCTTAACTGGAACCATAGTGAGTCGCAGCAACAAATGCTTAAATTTGTTCAGCAGTTGGTCCACATACGTCACACGCAGCCCGTCCTTCAACGACGACGATTTTTCCATGGAGAGGATATTGCCGATGATTCCCCAACAATCGTGTGGCTGAACACCGACGGATCTGAAATGGCGGAGGAATTATTAAACGAGGACTCTAGAAAGTGCGTAGGGATGGTTCTTTGTGGTGACAGTGTTGATACGAATCAGTTTGGAGAAGAAGTCAGCGGAGACACGTTGCTGATAATTTTCAATGCCGACCATGGTGCTTCGATCCCTTTTGTACTTCCAAACGTCAAAGCAGGCAGAACTTGGGTGCTAATGCTGGACACTAGCATCGAAGGTTTGAGCGAGACCGATTTCCAGGGCGGTGATTCCTACGACGTGAATGCTTCTTCACTTGTGCTGTTTCGTTTGCCGTCCGACGAAAAAAGCCCTAAAAGTAAGTGATGATTTTTGTTGTGCAGCCTATATATGATCGCAACCTACCGCCTGCAGTTGGAACCGACGTTTGGATTTTCCTCCGTAATCAGTGCCATTCCGTATCTTTGTAGATTGGGTATCAGTCACCTTTATCTGTCTCCTATTTCAGAAGCCCGAGTGGGCAGCACGCACGGTTATGATGTGATCAATCACAACCTTATAAATCCAGAATTGGAAGGGGCCGAAGGATGGGAAGCGTTACTGGAGGCTGCCCGCCGCTCCGGTTTAAAGATCATTCTCGATTTCGTTCCAAACCACGCTGGAGTTGGTCCGCACAACGAGCGATGGCAGAACGTACTGGCCTTTGGACAGATCTCTCGGTTTGCCAATTTTTTCGATATAGACTGGAATCCTCTCGAGGAATCTTTGCGTGGAAAGGTCCTGTTGCCTTTTCTTGGTCAGCCTTATGGCCAATGCCTGAATGAAGGTGCGATCCAACTTATTAAATATGGACGAACCTTTCGTGCCAGCTATGGGGAGCATAACTTCGCACTGGCTCCTTTTACTTATGCCGAGGTCTTGTCATCGGCGATGCGGCAACATGAACGAAGTAATTTATACTTCGATCTTAAAGAACTGCAGGAAGGTTACGCAGCCTTGTCGCCGCAGGATGTTCGCCGCGCAGAAATGTTGGAAGCAAGACTTGACAGGTGCGCTCAAGAGGTGAATTGGGAAACCGTTTTGGCGAGTTTCAGTGGGACTAAGCTGCATGAGATCTTAGAGAAACAGAATTGGCGACTCGCGTACTGGAAAGCCGCAAGCTACGAAATAAACTATCGCCGTTTCTTTGATGTGAATGGTTTGTTCGCGCTGCGTATTCAAAATGACGAAGTGTTTTGGGATACTCATCAACTGATAAGTGAGTTGCTAGGCCGCGATGAAGTCGAGGGCTTACGAATCGACCACGTGGATGGCCTATTTGATCCGCAGGCTTACCTGGATCGATTGAGGGAACTCGGCGCGAGACACGTATGGGTTGAAAAGATACTGGCTGCAGGCGAGACGCTACCGGACGGGTGGGCAGTGGAGGGCACGACTGGTTACGAGTTCATGAATGACACGATGCAGGTCCTTTTGCAACCCGCTGGATTTGAGGCAATCAGCCGTACCTATCAACGTTTCGTACAAGACGGCGAGTCCTTTCGAGAGACGGCTCGCGATAGCAAGCGATTGGTTATGGAGACGTCGCTGGCGAGTGAACTACATCGACTAGCCTATGAATTGAATCGACTGTGCAAGGCCGATTATCACACTCGGGATTTCGCTATGGGCGCGCTACGGGAAGCCCTCGCCGAACTGATCGCTGCCTTAGATCGCTATCGTACGTATCTCCCCTACGGGCAAGATTTGGCTAAAGAAGTGATGCACGCTGCGGCTCAGCGGGCGATGCAGAAAACGCCTTCGTTCGAACCGTCTATCTATGATTTTATTTTGAAAGTAATTCACGGCGATCTGCCCGAGCAACTGCTTGAAACGCAGCAGGCATGGGTGGGCCGTTTTCAACAATATTGTTCGGCGGTGGCAGCCAAGGGGGTGGAAGATACCACGTTCTACCGCTACATGCCTCTCGTAGCTCTCAATGAAGTCGGCGGGGCACCCATCGTGGGCGAGCAACCGATTCAGGCATTTCACTCGCATGCTAGATTTCGATTGCGATATCATCCTTTAAATATGTTGGCAACTGCCACGCATGATCACAAGCGAGGCGAGGACACACGCATGCGTCTAATCGCCCTGACTGAGTTGCCAGAAATGTGGGATGAATCGTTGCGGGCACTGATTCGAATCGGCGACGCGCATTGCAACATGCATGGACCTTCGCGACATGACCAATACCTTTTTTACCAAATACTCGCGGCAACTTGGCCAGCGGCGGACTCTGCGGAACTAGGTAAGCGATTGTCCGAGTATATGCTCAAAGCGACTCGTGAAAGCAAAAGGCAGACGAGTTGGAACAACCAAAATACCAATTACGAAAGCGCTCTCGAAACATTCGTCAGCGGCGTGGTAGCCGATAATCAGTTGGCAACGACAATTGAACCACTTGCCAAGAATTTAGCTCGTATCGGTTTCTACAACTCGCTCAGTCAGTTGGTCTTAAAGTGTGTCTCGCCTGGCGTTCCAGATTTTTATCAAGGCACTGAGTTATTGGATTTATCGTTGGTGGATCCAGACAATCGCAGAGCAGTTAATTTCCACCATCGCGAGGAATTACTTTCGGAAGCACTTCAGATTGCCGATAATGGCGAGGCAAGCAAGATTTCGGCTTTGCTTGAGACATGCTCCGAGGGCGCAAAAATGTATTTCACGTCGAGGCTATTGAATCTGCGGCGGGATCAACAGGACTTATTAATGTCTGGTTCTTACCGAGAGTTGGGCGTCAGTGATTGCAGCGCAGAGCATTGGATTGTGTTCGCCCGGGAGTTTGAGGGGGCAGCCATTATCGCTCTTGTTCCTCGATTACATAGAAGCGAGGACACGTCTGCAAGCGGTCGCGTAGAGCTCGATGAGAAGCTGAATGGTAGAGCTTGGGTCGATTGTTTTACAGGGATGCAGTTCAAGTTCGATAATAGGGTGTCAATACAAGAATTGCCTCTTCGCTGGGCAGTGCTTTACAGTGGCGCGACTAACTGATGGAGCGCGAGGGTATCGGCGAACCGTATGACGAACCTTTTACTTTGTGCAGTTGTGCCATCAGACGGAGTGCGGTTCCTATGTTTGGCTTCCCAATGCAAATAGTAAACGTCGATTTGGTTTTTCGGTCCGAGTACAAGCCGAGACCACTTAATTCGCTTGAGGTTTATCAACTCAGATAAGATCTGAGATTTCTGCGTCGGGCAGAAGACGCGATGTTAAATGAATGAAAATCAATCACTGCAGATCCATGTAGCTTTACCCGTCATGGCCTCGCTCTTCGGCGGGTCCGCCGGCGCCGAGCAGGTTCCTTGCGGTGTTGACTAATCCGATGTGGGAAAAAGCTTGAGGGAAATTGCCAAGCATTCGGCGTTCTCGTACATCGTATT
>JANNNN010000506.1:0-4460 GCA_031398555.1 Planctomycetia bacterium
GGTGAGGTAAAGGTGGTTTGTGAGCGGGTTTATGCCGATATCTCAGGCCACTTTATTTGACAAATGAAAAATCTGCGGACACTCCACCCGTTAGGGGGTGTTTTCTTCGGTGGATGCCCGATAGATTGTCTTGAGTGTTGACGTGGAAGTCTAAGACTTTGCGTTGTGACCTGCGATAGTACCTCTTGAAGAGAAGTGCCCGTATCAATGAGCTTATTGGCTGTCCTCTACCGCCTTGTTCCGGAGAGCCCGATTCTAGTAGCTGCAAACAGGGAAGAATACTACGATAGACCCTCTCAATCCCCCTCCATTCAATCCGGCAAACCGCGTGTGCTATGTGGCCTTGACCAGCGTGCTGGCGGCACTTGGTTGGGCGTAAATCAACATGGTTTGTTTGTTGGTTTATGCAATCGTCGCAGTAGCGGCGGTGACACGTTTGGAAATCGCAGCCGCGGTCTGTTGGCTCGCGAAGTCCTGCGATGCACCTCGGCCCGAAAGGGTGTCGACAAAGCGATGGAAGAGCTCATGCTTCATCGCTACGAGGGTTTAAACCTTGTCGTATGTGATGCTGAAAGCGGCTGGGTTGTGCATAGCGACCAGGAGCAAGAAGTGCTCCCACTGGAAGACGGCTTGAACATCATCGGTTGCCAAAACTTGAACGATCCGAACGACGAGCGTGTTCAGTTAGCTCACCGCTTGCTGACGCTTCAGTTGCTGGATTCACCTGTTAAGTTCTTGGCAGTCGCCAGCAAGGTCTTTGCTCGCACGCCATCGCCGAACGGTCGTCCATCAATGATTCTCAAGGGCGGAGACTATGGCACCGTTAGCAGTACGCTGATTGCTCTTAGTCCAAAACCACGAGATGCGATTTTTCAGTACGCGGGTGGCTCGCCTGACCATAGCAAGTATGAAGACTACTCACCGATGCTGCGTGACATCCTCAGCCGAGGATTGCGTGAAGCTCGCAGCAAAGTCAAAATGCCTTGAGCAGTCGATTAAACACTGGCGGGACAATTTGTCCCGCCTTTTTTATTAGTCTGCACAAAGAGATAACTGTATGCCGCACGTATTGCTGCCTTCGTTGATCGGGAGAACGAGGCTCTGCCGAGCAAGTCTCCCCCCGGTCCATTCGACGTATCTGTACTCACAAACTTCGACTGGTTGCGAGAATTAGCTCTTGACTAACCGTCTAAAGTTCCCACTACAGGTGAAGGCCAATTGTTGCTCTGCGACTGGCTCGGCAGGAGCCTCGTTCTCCCGTCATGCACCCCTAAATCAATTGGACCAAGCTCTAATACCAACCTTGCCACAGCGGTTTGATCACTACTTCAGGCACATGCACCGAGGGTGGTAGCGACACAAGACACAGCACCAAGTCGGCCACATGTTCTGGCTGAAGAATTTTTTGCTTGTGTTCTTCAGAAACTGGTGTCGGGCGGTTCTCAAGGATCGGCGTGTTGACTTCACCAGGATAAAGATTGGTAACGCGAACACCGTCGGGACCGACTTCATTGGCTACACTGGTGCCAAGCGCCGTCATCGCGAACTTGCTGGCGCAATAAGCGATACCACCAAGCGCCGAAGCCCGTTTGCCAGCAACCGATGAGATATTAATGATGGTGCCGCATTTGCGACCGCGCATGGCTGGCAATACAGCGGCCATACAGTTATACGCACCCGTCGCGTTGATACCCATCACGCGGTCCCATTCTTCAGGTGGCATGTCCGCCATGCTGCGATCTTTGATATTAACGCCCGCAGCGTTGATTAGAACATCGATTTGTCCAAGCTGCGTCGTGGCCCAATCAAAGAAGTCATTGGTGCTCTCGCGCGACGCCACATCGATAGCGTGCATCAGCATCTTGGTTCCGGACGCAGTTTCTCGCAAGGCATCTTCGCGGCGACCACCAATCGCGACGGTGGCGCCTGCTTTATCTAACGAACGCGCGATGGCTTGACCGATTCCAGTTCCACCGCCGACCACCACAACTTTGCTGCCAACTAAACTCATCAAAAATTCTCCCGAAAGTAATTTGTAAGTACTCAAGCTTACGCACTTTTGCTCGCTCGGAAACCGGGGCTACGAAATAGGTAGCTGGTTTCGCAAGAAACCGGATGTGGTGAAAGTAGCGTTTCGCTCCGGCCGGTTTCTCACGAAACCAGTTAGGCAATTCTGGTGTACTACGAAACCAGCTATATCACACCAGCCACATCTCTAGATCTTCAAGCGATCGCAATTGCGGGGGCGCATCAAAGTCAATCGACGTTTTCTCAGGATTGCGATTCAACCACAACCCGATCCAGCCAGCTTGTTCGGCCGCAGCAGCATCCAGTCGCAAGTCGTCACCGACCATGATCAGTTGATTGCTGTTCAGTTTGAGTGACTTTTCAATTTCGCCAAAAAACTCCGCAGCCGGCTTATCAAAACCAACTTCGCTGCTGCAAAAGACTTGCTGGCAACGTGCCAACTGCGAATGACCTGCGACGACCTGATGCAAGCGAACATCGAAGTTCGAACCTATGCACCACGGAACGCCGCGGTCGTTGCAAAGTTCAATCGCCGCCAACGCGTCGGGAAAGATCTCCCACGATTTGGGCTGAGCAAAGTGATTCCAAAGCTGCTCGAAGATCGGGTCGACTTGCGGGGCACCGAGTTCAACAAAAACATCACCAACCAGCTCACGCCAGCGCTGACGCTGCAGCGATTCATTAGTCTTAAAATCCAGGCCACGACCGGACGTACTGGAAAACGACGACTGAAACCGTTCTTCGATTTCGTCAAGATTCCCCGACCAACCGAATTGCTTCGCGGCGTCCAAGTAGACTTCCGCTACCGTCGGCCGCGCGAAGATCAGCGTCCCGACAGCATCGAAAACTAGGGTAATGGCAGAACTATGGGATGAGATCGACGACATCCTTGACGATAACGAATGCCATCAAACACAGCAAACACATCATGCCAACGACTGTCAAACGAACTTGCAAAGCCTCACTGACGGGCTTGCCGCGAATCGCTTCAGCGGTAAGGAACACCATGTGACCTCCATCGAGAGCGGGGATCGGCAAGAAATTCAAAATAGCGAGATTAGCACTGAGAAAAGTCAGGAATAATAGTAATCGCGATACGCCTTGACTCGCTTCCTGTCCAGCCGCTTGGAAGATCTTGATAGGACCACCAAGACTGCTCGCCCCGAGTTTGCCGGTTGCCAAAAGACGCAGGACGCTTAGCACTTCTTTGAAACGCCGCCATGTTTCGGATGCCCCGAGCGCGACAGCTTCAGGGATTGAATTGACTGCGTGAACGTCTGAAAGTGGTTTCATACCAAGACCACGTTGGAACCAAAACCAATCGCTTGCGTACTGCAATTTGGTTACGGCCTCAACCGTTTTTCCATCACGCTTTAAATAGCAACGAATGTTCATATCCGAAGGTGCATCTTGCAATTGATCGAACATGCTGGCAATCGTCAACGAATGATCGATTGGTTGATCGGCCAGTACGATTCGCATGCCCTTCGCGCTGTACAGTTCAGCCAGTGATTTCTTGGCTTCATCGCTTGGTTCCCAGCGGATCTGAGCGAGTGTATCGCCGACCTTAATCGCATCGTCATGGATGATAGCTGGGTCGATGCTACTAACAATGTTGGAAACTTCGTAAGCGATTCCAAGGTCGGCTAATGTTTGAACACCGCCGAACATAGAGATGTTATCGAATTGTGGATGGTCGCTGGTGGCGATTTGAAACATCAATTCCGATGCCTCGGAAACACCATCGGAATTCACGTCGGATTTTTCTTTGCTCGCGGTTTTTCGCAAAACCTTCAACTCGATCAACTTGCCGGCTTTGCTTGCTACTAAACTTGGCAAACGCAATGCCTGAGTCACCGCTTCACCATCGACGGACACGATTTTGTCGCCGACTTTCACGCCTGAAGCTTCAGCCGTCGAGCCTTTGCGGATCGCTGTAATCGGTCCCATCGCAAAGTCCAAACCAATCGTCTTTACTGGAATCGCTGGTATTTCAACGTCGATGTTCTTCGCAGTATCATTTGCTTTATCGCCCGGTCGCTCAATGGTCAAACGCACGGGTTTGTTCCATTTCTCCTGGAGCAAAGTGGTCAGTTCACTGCCAAGCGGTTGGTTGAAACGGGGATCATCTTTTAGCGGGGCACCATCGACGGCGACGATTTTGTCCCCGCTTTGAAGATCAGGTTTCGACTTTTCAAAATAGGATCCTTTAGGAAACGCCTTCATCCCGTAGATCGTGCTACTTGGCGATACGACACCCAGCATGTAGATGCCACCGACTGGATCGTAGAGGTTGGTTGGCAAAGGCGATATTTCAAGCTTGTCGGTGCCTCGCTCAACCGTCAGTGGGATTGCAGTGCCGCGACCATCTTTGCCTCGCAAAGCGACTTCCATCCGAAAGTCATCAAACCGCAAATACGAATTCTCTGAGC
>JANNNN010001105.1:0-9427 GCA_031398555.1 Planctomycetia bacterium
GATAAGTCGCTTGAAAAATCGCGTTTTCCCTGCGTTTTTAGGCGGGACGCTCTCTAACGCGTACCGGCTGATAAGTCACCTGCGATATAACGGTCACAATTGCATTCATACACGTAACATCGAAAACGCAATCAGCTGCACTCAACCCCAATATTAAAGTAATGGAAGCCGTCAAGGCTTTCGGTTTATCGCGATGTTCTTGCAATACAGCGAATACTGACGCATTTCGCTACCTCATTAATCGCGTTATTCAACACGCCCTTCGAGTACTCAGGGCGTGCCACCCAAAACAACTCCAACCGGCAGTTTGTAAACTCAGGAGTTAGCTCAGGTGCTCGACTCAGGCTGGAAGCCTAAGCTGCTGGAGATGTGTTCGTGTGTCGCCGGGTAGTTGTCGAACTGCGGTTTAAAACGTCTTAGTAGCGAGAACAGGATTTCGACTGAAAATGGCTTTGCCAATATGCTGTGAACGCGTGGATTGGATATCAACGTTGCTTCGTGGGATTCGCCGCTCATCAGTGCCACAGGCGTTCTTACGAATTCGGGGATGGCGGAGAGAATTTCCTTGCAACTGATGTCTTGCATGTCAGCATCCAAAAGGATCAGATCGAATGGCTGAGTGCTGATTCCGACGATCGTCGCGATTCCGTTGGAATAGGGAAAGACCTGATGACCTAATTTTTCACACACTAGCGTCAAGCACTTAAGGACACTCAAGTTGTCATCGGCGATCAGGATCCGCATCGGCGCAGCGCAGGATTCAGTCAGGCCCGAGCCACAAATGTCAGTGGTCTGGCAAAAGTGAACTATCTCATCGCCGGCTAATGGAATTCCAACTCTAAATGTGCTGCCGACATCGAATTTGCTATCGATCGCCATGAATCCATTGTGGTTGCGGACGATTCCTTGCACAGCGGTTAATCCAAAACCGCGGCCGGTACCTTTGGTGGAGTAGAACGGTTCGAAGATATGTTCCATCTGTTCGGGCGAAATACCGCAACCGTTATCGGAGACGGTGATTACCGCGTAATCGCCAATAGGGATTTGTGGCGGATAGGTGCTTTGACTTTCGAATTTACCTGCAACTCGCATCGCCTCAGTTGAAATCAAAACCTTAGGAAACGCCCCGCGAGTGGCCTCGGATGCATTGATCAGCAAGTTGGTAATGACTTGACGCAGCTGTGTTGCGTTAGCCATCACTCTTAGCGGTTGATTCGATAATGACACGTCAAGTTCAGCGCGTCGCCGCACTGAAACCCGGGACAGTTCTGCGGTACCGTTTATCAGTGCGTTCAGGTCGATTAATTCATTGGCAACACCACCGCGGCCAGAAAAACTTAGCAGCTGTTTGGTCAAATCCGCCGCACTCTTGGAGCTTTCAATCACTGTCGTCATCAGTGCAGCCACTGGATGCGTTGCCTCGACTGAATTTAGAGCCACTTCGCTACTGAGAAGAATCGGCACCAGCAAGTTGTTGAAGTCATGCACGACACAGCCAACGAGCAATCCCAGGCTTTCCAACTGTGAAGCTTCAAGCAATCTGCGATCTAGCGCTACGCGTTCCTCGGCCAGCCGGACGCGTTCCGTCACATCGCTGGCAAACACGGTTGCTCCGACTATCTCGCCGCTCTGTAACTTAGTCGGGCTATAGCGGTATTCGTAAAGCCGCCTTGTACCTTGATCGCCATAGGCTTCAATCATGACGAACTCTTCGCCCGCAAAGGCCCGATCGAAATTGCTTTTGGCCTTCTGTCGGTCGCATTCTTTGTGAATCACGCCCTCTAGAAGATTCATCCCGATCGTTGCTTCGACCCCAGAGAGAAGCTTCATCGTCTGGGAATGCAACCTATTCAAGCTTACATAGCGATACTCTCGGTCGACCGCAAATACGTTGATCCCGGGCGCATCAAGCACCATTTGCAGCTGTTCAGCAGTAAATGCGTCAAGATTTGTTTCCATGCATGAGTTCGCTAGAGGCTAGCCAACGGTCCTTCAATGTGTTGGGCCGTTTTTGTGAGTACTTTTTTCGAAAGTGCTAGTGGATGCTAGAAATTCGAGAAACGTAAGTGGGAATCGCAGTATTCGTTTTTTAAATGTAGTACTTTGGGGAAATAGGCGATACCCCTAGTAGCATAGTTTGGCGAATGTATTCCTCCTTGGGATGCTTTACCCACTTGTGGTGTATTAATGCGGTGGATTATTGTATTTGCCTCTGCGGTGGACCACATATAGTGGTTTGCGAAAGTAGCCAAAGGTGTGATTGCGCTATGCAGGAATAGGCCAATAAGAAACTTTATCGACATTCGCAACGATGGCAGGTAAAACGGCACGCTAGAATCGCAGGCGGCGTAACAGTTAGAATGTGCAGGTCGGGAATCCTCAAACGCTTTCCTTATACTCGTACGTTTCAGACCAAGATTGACGTTACTAATATTAGAGACCGTTTTTTTGCGAAGGAATGCTAGAGATTGCCTGCCGAGCAAACAGATGCACTGGTTCTAAGGATTTATCCCTGGAGCGAGACCAGCTGCATAGCTAGCATTTACTCCCGCGACTTCGGAAAGCTGTCTGTGTTAGCCAAAGGCGCGCGACGACCGAAGAGCCCTTTTGAAGCTGCCCTTGACCTACTTTCGATATGTCGCGTAGTGTTCATTCCAAAGTCTGGCGATGCGCTCGATCTGCTCACTGAAGCCAAACTGGTGCGGCGTTATCGAGCTGGAGCGAGGGATCTGCTGCGACTTTATAGTGGCTATTACGTGGCTGAATTGTTAGACCGACTGACAGACAAAGGGGACGAACAAGCGGAACTGTTTGAGCTTGCGGAAGCAACGCTACTGGCGCTCGCAGATCCTGAACTGGAATTACGGGCTATTGTGTTGAGACTGGAGCTTCAAATGCTCCGAATGTTAGGGCACTTACCGACTTGGCGATACTGCGCTCAATGTGGAGAGGAAGTTCCTCGAGGAGATAACGCGACCTTTGGCTTATTAGCGAGCGGAGTTTTGTGCGAACGCTGTCGACCAGGTTCACGAAACATGATTTTGTTGTCAGGATCGGTGCGCGAAACGTTTGAACAATTTAGTGAACCGGAGTGGCAAAAGATTCCGCTGAGTACTTACCCAACCGCAAACCGTGCATCCCTGCGAAACGTGGTGAAACAATACTTGACCGTTCTATTGGATCGTAAACTGAATTTACATTCCTACCTCGAGGAGCTCGGACGCTAACTTAACGTAGCCTAGGCTTCCAGCCTAGATAAAACGACTCGCTCAAGATGAACCTATTGAACCGAACAGGCACGGACGCCATGACAACACAAGCCAAACGGGCTCGACTTGCTTTCGAACTGCGGCGCCATTTGTGGCTCAGCGGCTCGGCACTTGGCGCATTGTTAATCTTTAGTGGCGTCGGCTGCACCACGTTTTCACCTCGCAACGGCTCGATGAAAGAATACAACGAAGCGAAACGAAGCATCGAGAATCCATCCGGGTATGGAGACGGTATAACGCGGCCGGAAGGTCGAACAGCTGAGAAATCTACTGTTGGCCAAGCATTTTTCCAGCGCATTGGTCTGCAGCGGGAGCGTCGCAGGGACTTTGAGTTAGCCCGGAAAGAGTTCCGCGAAGGCGACACAATGTTCGAAAAGGCTAAAGAACTGCAAGCTGAAGAGCGTTCCCAGGCGTTCCGGGCTGCCGCCAAGAAGTATCAGTCGGCTGGTAAGAACTGGCAGAGTTCTGGGCTTGAACAGGACGCGTTGATGGCGGCTGGCGAGAGCCTTTTCTTTGCCGAGGATTACTATCGCGCCGAAGAGATGTACAGCAAACTGGTCAAAGAGTATCCGCGTAATCGTTATCTTGACCAAGTTGACTCGCGGCGGTTTGAAATTGCGGACTATTGGTTGAAACACGACACCGCCGATCACAAGCCATTCACTGTCGTGAACTTCACCGACAAAAAACGCCCTTTGAATGATACCGGTGGCCATGGCAAACGCGTGCTCGAGGCGATGCGTATCGACAACCCAACAGGCCGCGTCAGCGATGACGCTACGATGCGACTAGCGGTATCACAGTATGAAAAAGGGAAATTTGAAAGCGCAGCAGATACATTCGCAGATTTGCGGATGACTTACCCCGATAGTGAACATCAATTTCAGGCACAGTACCTCGAATTGCAAAGCCTGATGAATAGCTACCAAGGGCCAAAGTACAGCCCAGTGCCGCTCGATGAAGCCCAGCGCCGCGTAAAACAGATCGCCAAGCAGTTTCCCAAGGAAGCTGGCGAGCGTCAACAAGATCTCAATGTCTCCTTCGCCAAGATCAGATTCCTATACGCCGAACGCGAATGGCATGGGGCCGAGTACCGTCGAGTGCGCGGCGAAAACGGTTCAGCTCGCTTTCACTACAACAAGATCATTTCCGACTTCGCGGATACTCCTTTTGCAAAAGAAGCCGAGATAAAAATCGCGGAGCTCGAGGGATTGCCAGAAGATCCACCGCAACGATTCGGTCCACTGGTAAAACTCTTCGGACAATCCAGGAGCGAACAACCTTTGATTAACAGTGTCCCCAGCAAGTAAAGCAAATGAGCACTCCACGAACAAGACTGGTGACGCTCATCGCGGTTAGCAACTTGCTTGCGGCCATCGCTTTGCTTTCCGGTTGTGCTGCTTATCAACTCGGCAACGGCACACTTTACAACCCGAATATTCGTACGGTCTATATTCCCATTGTCCGCAACGACACCTTCCGGCCAATGGTTGGTGTGCAGTTAACAGAAGCCCTCGTCAAGGCCGTCGAATTGAGGACCCCTTACAAAGTTATCGGCGATCCGTCGGCCGATAGCACCTTGACCTGCCGCGTCATTAGTGAATCGAAACAAGTAATTACTGAAAATCGCACCGATGATCCGCGGGCCCTCGATGCGATCCTTAACATTGAGTTGACTTGGCTCGATCGTCGCGGCAATCTGCTGATGGAGAACCGCTTCGTTCCACCCGGTCAGTTTGCGTTTCTATTCACGCAGAGCAGTCACTTCGTTCCAGAAGGTGGCCAAAGCATCTCGACCGCGCTCCAGCATGACATCGAGCGGCTGGCGGACACCATCGTCCAGCAAATGGAATCACGCTGGTAGGTGTTCACGCAAAAGCTTACCATTGAATGTCCGTTTCACTTTCAATTGCCGCCTCAGATTCTAAACCCACAGTTGATTCTTGGGCTAAGGCCATCGGTAGTTTTGTGAGCTTTCCAAAACTTAACTGCGTCAGGTGCTCAAGGGCGGACAGGGTGACTTGATAAAGTCGAACTTCATTTTCGCTTAAGCCAGATTCCAGCAAGGATGATTCTTTTGCATTCTTGTTCGTTTCCAGTTTTGCGAGCAGATCTTCTTGAGTCACTACGAAGGCTGCAACACGGAGCTTCTTTCCTTGTGGCCAAACAATGACTTTGTAGAATAGTTTGGGAACGACGACGCCTTTGATTCGAGGATCAGCTTGGGACTTGCCGCGAAGGTTCAACCGCAGTTTTCCGTCTTCGCCATAGACCGAAGCCGGTGCATCGAAGATCGGGCCGTTGAATACGCAGAACTGAACCCCATCGTCGGCGATGGCTGTCGTCATCTGTTCAAGCCGGTTCCAGATGCCGTTGACCTTCCGAGCTTGATTGAATTCGAAGTGCTGCGGTGCGCAGTTAGGGAAGTGGAATGAATCATCGCCGTTTCGTTTGGCTAGTTTTTCGGTTCTTCCCCATTGCAAGTCCTCGCGACGCGTCAAATGACCTTTGTCAAATGGAGTCTTGGATCGATCCTCGGCTTCGAGTGTATTCTGCTTCTCGTAATACTCGTTTCCGATTTGTGCCGCGCGATCGAGCTTGTCGACGCGCGTATCTCGTATCCAGCCATCGCCCGAGCGATTGCCCTTGCCTAAAGCCGGGTCGATGTTGGCCGCTGAAAAGAAGGCCAAGCCACGTTTTTTGTTGATTACGACGGAGTAGTTCCAGTACTTCAGTTCACCGCTATTGCCACTGATCTTCAGCATGTTTGCTTTGGCTTTGGCAGATAGCGTTGGTAGCGGAACAGCTAAACTGCCCGCCCCGAGGAAATTTGCATCGTATCCATTTCGTTCGTCGTAGTTAGAGCTATCGATCGTTACCAACTCAGTTGCACTACTGAGGGCGCTGCTAACGTTTACTGTCGAAGTGGGCCCAAGCAAGCTCGGCGCTGCGATGCTTGAAGTGTTCGGTGTAGGTTGTTGCAAGATGGTCGGAGTGCGAATGGGTTCATCGCTAAGGGGAATTCGGACTTCGATTTCAATGGGAACCAGAATTCGCGTGATGCCGTCTCCAGCCTTCGTTATTTGCAGCCCGGACAAAGCCGAAGATTGAGCACCAGAACTATTCACGGAGCTGGACTCGGACCAGGGTGGCATCGTCGCCGCCAGAACCCTCGTAGCGAGAGGATGATTCGCTTGTGATTTCTGCAAATATTTTAGTAGCTGGCTAACTCGAATGCCTTCGTTAGCGATCCAATCGAGTTGATCGTTTCCCATGTCGCTGGTCCAAACGCGATTGTCTTTCGTCAGGTAGACTGTCACACCGGCACGGACTTCAGTTCTAGGCACGCCGCTATGGTGAAGCGCGACGACTTCCCACGAGTTATTGAAGACCGGCGAGCCTGAGGAACCTCCGACGGTATCTGTTTGGTACCAGACAAAAGGACCATTTTCGTCGTACTTAAGTAGTCGGTTCTCTCGAACGCATACTTGCTTACGCTCGCCGTTGGGATGTTGAATGATCGTCAGAAATTCTCCGATGAACGCTTTTCCTGGCTGTGGATTCAAAAAAAGCCAGCCAAAATCTTCAATTGCGTTCGCGGCCTGAGAGACTGTGCTCGATCCGCCGCTATTCGATACTCGGCTGCCTACTGCGACGAGTGCAAAATCAAGCTCGCGGTTCAGAATAGGAGTTGGGGTCGACTCCAATTTGAACTCGACTGGGATTGCTTCCGCTCCGGAAATGGTTCGTTCATATCGAAACTGAGCAACCGCTTCGCCAACCAGTTCGACAGAGGAAAGCACGTGGTGATTTGTAAGCAAGATACCGGGAGCAACTAGAAAGCCGGTTCCGTAGCCTATCAACCGCCCTCGGTCACGGAGGACAATTCTGCAAACCGATCGGGCAGAGGAAAGTCCTTGTGCCAGGTAGTTGATGTCTGAAAGTTCGTTTCCCTGGAGAATCCGTTCGAGTCGCAATTGCGTGATCGCCGGGTCATCGCTTTGCTGCAACAACGTCCGCTTTCGATTCTCAAGAGCTTCCGCAAGCGGCCGGTTAGGATCCACACCCACGATAGCTCGAGATTTCGTACCAAAAGCGTTGGAAGCTGCGGCCCCTTTACTAGACG
This sequence comes from Planctomycetia bacterium, assembly GCA_031398555.1. GTDB lineage: Bacteria > Planctomycetota > Planctomycetia > Pirellulales > Pirellulaceae > Aureliella. The sequence continues at coordinate 7,396 of JANNNN010001105.1, forward strand.
CCATTTGTTCAATGATGGCTTCTAGTCCTTCCCGCAATGCCCGCTTCCCCGCAGCTTGTTGTAACTCTAGATTTCGCACGTTGTCGCCTCAAGGGATGTGTGTAAGTCTTGCAATGGTCAGATAAGCCGCAAACAACCTATCATAATTAGATAATTGTCGTATGTGTTAATCACGCAATTGGCTTACTATTACCCGTCTTTACGATTCGCCTGTCAAAGCCGTGTGGGACGCTTGGACCATTTCGGATACGCCATCGCCTCATTAGTTACAATGCATTTGCTACAATGTCTGAACTTGGAAACGGGGTTTTTACTTTATAGGTGGAATAAATGACGAGCAATAGCAACGACTATCAATTGAATCGGCGGACAATTCTTAGCGCGTCGGTTGCCGTCGCGGCGACTGGACTTGGTTCGGGTAAAGTGTTGGGGATCGATGACGCAAAGCCGAATTCGGTCTTCGGAGGCGTTCGAATTGGCTGTATCACTTACAGTTATCGCGGTGGACCGGATACTGCTGAATACGCGCTTGAGTGCCTTCGGAAAGACGGTCTAAGTGAGACGGAATTGATGGACGGCGCCATCGCTTCCTTTACTGGAATCGTGTTTCGTAAAGGTCGACGAGCGGCCGACTCCGAGCAACCACCGGTGGACGCAGATCGTCCGAAGGTCCGTGAGGCTCAGCTGGTGAAGTGTGAGCAGCTTCGCAAAGTGTTTAACGAAGCTGGCGTCAACATTCATATTCACAAGTGCCCCTTTGGGCAGACCGATGAAGAAATCAATTTCAACTTTCAGATTGCAAAGGCACTAGGTTGCAAGGCGATCACCACGGAGCGTAACGATGACCTTGCCAAGCGGCTCGCTCCATTCGCTGAGAAGCACAAAATCTGGGTCGCCTTCCATAATCACACCAACAACATTCCCACGATGGAAAACATCGATCCGCTCATGCAGTTGGGCGACTACATCGGATTCAACTTGGATATTGGTCATTATGTAGCTGGTACTAAAGGCAAGTCGCCAATCCCGGTAATCGAAAAGTACCACGACAAGATCATCAGTCTTCACCTCAAAGACCGCACGGCCGACGGCGGCAATCTTCCGTGGGGGCAGGGGCAAACGCCCATTAAAGAAGTTTTACAGTTGTTAAAGAAAGAAAAGTGGCCGATTTTTGCGGATATCGAACTGGAGTATCAAGTCCCAGTCGACTCGACCCCTGTTAAAGAGGTTGGTAAGTGCGTTGAGTTCTGCAAAGCAGTACTCGCGTAAAAATGCGATTTACTAAGAGCCTTTTAACTTGCAGCAGAATTTGTACTTTTGCCACTGTTGCAGGGGCAGGGCTCGTTGGGATTTGTCGCGACTATCCTGGAGCATCTTCTGCAGGAAAAGACCATAAGGTCCGCGAGCTGGCGGATGCGCGGCTGGGGGGCATCGAGCCCGTCGACCTCGCAGTCCTCGGCTACAGCCAGTTCCTTGCACAGCTGGAAGCCGGTATCGCGGCGCATCACGCGGGCATGGTGCCGCCGTTCAAGGAAGTGGTCGAGGCGTGCTTCATCGAGGGCCTGATCAAGGTCGTCTTCGCCACCGAGACGCTGGCCGTCGGCATCAACATGCCGGCGCGCACCGTCGTCATCGAGAAGCTGACGAAGTTCACGGGCGACCATCACGCGTTCCTGACGCCGGGGGAGTACACCCAACTCACCGGTCGAGCCGGGCGGCGTGGCATGGACGACCTCGGCTTCGCTGTGGTTCTGTGGAGCCCGTTCGTCCCGTTCGAGCAGGTCGCCGGGCTCGCCGGCAGCCGCACGTTCCACCTCCGCTCGGCGTTCCGGCCGACGTACAACATGGCCGCCAACCTGGTGCGCTCGTACACCAGCGAGCGCGCGCACCACCTGTTGAACCTGTCGTTCGCTCAGTACCAGACCGACCGCGACGTCGTGAAGATCGAGGCCCGGCTGGAACGCCGCCAGCAGCACCTCGCCGAGCTACTGGACAAGGCACGCAGTCCGTTCGGCGACATCGAGGAGTATCG
>JANNNN010001127.1:0-4557 GCA_031398555.1 Planctomycetia bacterium
ATGCCTGAACAGTTAATGCAGCTTCGCCCACTATTGGAAAAAATGCTTTCAACCATCAAGTCCATGTAGTCTTCCCAGTGGTCCACCACATCATCGCCGATAAGAATCTTTGAAAATCCTGGTCCATGGGCTTGGACTCGAGGGTTTCCCGCATACTGCTCAACCGTCTGAGCACTTCCAAAAATCATCGATCTTTGGCAACGAGTCAACAAAGTCTGCCCTACATCATGCCCACCCGGATACATGGCGATGGCTTCACCTGGAATTCCAGCCGCCATAAAAGCCGCCGCCATCCGGTACGGCGTCCAAGGTTCTTGGCTGCCCGGTTTCAGCAGCAAGCCAACTTGTAATGGAATCGCAGGCAACCAAAGTGTGTGAACACCAGGCGAATTGTTGGGAAGAACAGCACCCAGGACCGGCGACTGACACTGATAACTAACCGTTACACCACGCCCCTCGTCGCCATAGCCTTTTGTAAATATGCTCAAATCGAGACCCCGCGTCAGGCAGGCCAAGATTTGTTCCATATTCGCCAGCACGAACGAATTCTTCTTCATGTTCGACCGGCACATATGTTCCGGCAGCCCCGTACTAGCTGATTGCTGATGAATGAAATCGTCGACCGTTTGAACTCCATCCCCGACTGCCAATTCCCCATGTTCGAATAGTTCAGCCGCTTTCTTGCAGCGCTCAAGCAGCTCAACTGGCGGAATCTCACGTAACACGGCCCGTGCTCGCGGTGCGTGCTTCATGTCAAGCTGAAGCATTCCGCCGTTTACATTGCCGATTTTGGCAATCCGTTCACCCGTATCAAAGTGCACCACTTCCTGGGCTTCGAGCGATTTGTATGGCTTTCCCCAACGAAGAGCGGATAACGTGAGCACAAGACTTACCTTTGAACAGAGATTTTCGGACCAATTGCATAAGATCGGAAGCGGACGCTGGCAGCGTCTGCAATCAGAAACTATTCCAACTTCTAATAAACGCCGACCGTGGTTTGTGAAGCGATCGCGTGGTATGGCCGCACACCACTGACTCCATCCCATGGATACTTTACGAATGGCAACTCGCGCTCACCTTCGTCTCGCTCCAAGAAACCAGGAATGAAAAACTCCTTGGTCATCGTATACAGCTTCACGCGGCCAGTACCACCGTAGGGAACGACTTTAGTGTGATCCTCGAAGTCGACCACTTCCACCACCGCTCGCGGTTGGGGCGCGTAGTACGAAATCTTGTAATCATCCTCAGCCGAAATCGGTTTGCTACAAGCCAATCCCATCAGCGTGTTGCCGTAAGTCGGAGTCATAAAGACACCTCCTTCTTCCGCCGGTCCACCCAACAGTTCTTCAACGCAAAAACGAGTCCATTGAGGCGTGAACTCAGTACCGCCAGAGAAGATGCCGGTAATTCCAATCTCTTGGATGCTCGTTCCCTTCTCAGCCAGTCCGTAAGCCAGTGACTCCAACAACTTCGGCGTGGTGAACATACACTTAATATCATGCCCTGCCGTCAGAATCGTAACCGCTTGATCGATGCAGTGCTTTTTATATTCTTCCAGGTGCTCCATCCAACCCTTTTTGATCAGTTTGATCACCCAGCGTGGATCCAGATCGATGCAAAAACTGATGCCGCCGCGGTGCTGACAAAGATGCTCTACCGCTAAACGCAGCCGCCGCGGACCTGAGGGCCCCAGCATTAGCCAATTCGCCCCCCGAGGAAAAAACTCGTCTGGCAGCGTGTCGCTAAACATTTCGTAATCAATTCGAAAATCGTCGATTACAACCCGGCTCTTGGGCACGCCCGTAGTTCCGCCTGTTTCGAAAACGTACGTTGGTTTCCCCTCCAAGCCCTTCGGCACCCAGCGACGAACTGGACCCCCACGCAGCAAATCGTCTTCAAACAGCGGAAACTTTTTTAGATCCTCAAAGCACTTGACGTCTGTCAGCGGATCAAACTTCAATGTTCGTTTTTGTTCTAGCCAAAACGGCGATCCCGTCGACTCGTGAAAATGCCACTGAGTCATTTCGACGGTTTGCTGGTCCAGCTTTTCTTTTGCTTTTCGGCCCAAATCGGCAACTTCAGGGGCAATCGCGGCTGTCATATTGAGAACTTTCCAGAGAACATTTTATTGAAGGTGAACTTGTTGAGTTGCTTTCGGGTCGATGCGTTTTGAACCACTATAGGCGGGACGCCAACCGAATTCGATTACTGGAGAGCTGTATGCGACACTTTGAACATCTCTCGCAGGAGGTTACGCAAATTAGAACCTCCCGTCGCGTTGCCGTCGAGCACCGTAGGATGGGACTATTTGTCCCGTCCGTCAGTCGTCTTGCATTCGCAATTAAAACCCAAAACTAAAACTCTCGGGACAAATGGTCCCAAGCTACCTGATGGACTTCGCACTTGGTTTGGAATAGCCTAACTGTTCACCAACCCATCTCTTAACAGCCCTCACAAAACCTCTCAAGGATCTCCCATGCGCCGCTCCATTTTCTTTTCCGTCCTAATGCTCTCCTCCCTGACCCTTTTCGCAGTTGCCGCTGATCCGACCAGCGAACCGTTCGGCAAAACTGCCGATGGCCAGGCCGTCGAACTCTACACTCTCAAAAACGAAGCCGGCTTCACCGCCAAAGTAATGACCCGCGGTGCGACCCTCGTGCAACTTCTCGCTCCCGACCGAAATGGCAAGTTCGAGGACGTCATCCTCGGCTTCGATTCCGTCACCGGCTACGAATCTGATGACAACCAGTATTTTGGTTGCACCACCGGCCGAGTTTGCAATCGCATCGCCAAAGGCAAATTCTCGCTCGATGGCAAAGACTACACACTCGCCGTCAACAACGAACCGAACCACTTGCACGGCGGCGCGAAAAAGAGCCTCGACAAAGTAGTCTGGAAAGCCAAACCGTTTACCAACGAACGCGGGCAAGGCGTCAGCTTTACTTACACCAGTCCCGATGGCGAAGAAGGCTACCCCGGTGCTCTAACTGTGACCGTTAATTTCTTGGTTCCCAAAGATAAGAACAACCTCAGCATTCGCTACACCGCCACCACAGACAAAGCTACACCAGTCAATCTGACCAACCACGCCTACTTCAACTTGGCCGGTCAAGGCTCACCGACCATCACCAACCACATGCTCAGTATCAACGCGGACCAATACACGCCAACTGACGACAGTCTCATTCCAACTGGCAAGCTCGAGAACCTCGAAGGCACTAATCTTGATTTCCGCAAGATGACCAAAATTGGCAAGCGAATCGAAGAGTTGACTTCAACTCCGGCGATTGGCTACGATCACAACTTTGTCTTGCGCGCCCCCGAAGCCGCCGACAAACCGATGCGAGTTGCCGCAACTCTGTTCGAAAAGGAATCCGGTCGCCGCTTGCGGATTATGACCACCGAACCCGGCATCCAGTTCTACACCGGCAATTTTCTAAAAGACCAAAAAGGAAAAGGTGGCAAGATCTACGCCCACCGCAGTGCCCTCTGCCTCGAAACACAGCACTTCCCAGACTCGATCAACCAACCAAGTTTTCCAACAACAGTTCTAAAGCCTGACGCGAAATTCGAATCGCAGACCGTGCTCAACTTCAGCGTTGGCGAGTAACCACTCGTGGCGGACGCTGCCAGCGTCCGCCAACAAACATTAACCGGATGAGGCACGTCATTTTGAAGTCTGAAGATAGAGAAGTTCAAGACTTTGTTGGTCAAGTACGATTCAAGTTGGATTCAGCCGAACCGAAGTCGATGACCGTCAGCAAAACTCTTCCGAAAACCGCACCGACGGAAAAAGCAAAAGACTAAATGATGTTCACGGACGAAAACAACTCGCATCGATGGCCCCATACGATCAAGGCCATCGCATTCGACATGGATGGCTTGATGGTCAACACCGAAGAACTCTACTACGAAGTCGGCCAAACGCTCTTATCGCGACGCGGCCGCGAGTTCACCGACTCTTTACGACGCGGCATGATGGGCTTGCCCGGGCCCAAAGCCTTTGAGCTCATGATTGCCACCGAGAATCTGAACGACTCCGTGGCAACCCTTACAAGCGAGTGCGATGAAGTTTTCGCAAACATGCTACCGCATCGACTGCGACCACTGACGGGTTTAATCAAGCTGCTCGACGCGCTCGATGCCAATCAAATACCTCGCTGCGTCGCAACCAGCAGCACGCTGCGGTTCGCACGCGAAGTACTCGCCGGCATCTCTGTCTTGGATCGAGTCGACTTTATCATCACCGCCGAACACGTCACCCATGGCAAACCCCATCCGGACATTTATCTTGGAGCGGCAAAAAAGTTGTGCGTGCAGCCTCACGAACTCTTAGTTTTTGAAGACAGCCAACATGGCTCCAAAGCGGGTATCTCCGCCGGTGCATGCACAGTCGCCATCCCCGGCGACCATAGTCGCCATCACGACTTCAGCGGCGTCCATTTCGTCGCAGAATCGTTGGCCGACAGGAGGATTTATAGCTTACTTTCAGTCGAGTAATAATCGTGAGCGTCAAGATTGATTCTTACGGTAGCGGAATGCGTCAAGCATTTCGGA
>JANNNN010001207.1:0-3169 GCA_031398555.1 Planctomycetia bacterium
GAAACCGGATATTTTTCAGTTGCCTCTGGCTTCTTACGAAGCCAGCTACATTCTCAACTCCGGTTCCTCACAAAACCAGCCACCCTGTCCAGCGCACGGGGTTGAGATTCCGTATTTTAACATCACCAGGCCACCTTATGACGCTGCTTGCTTTGCTAGCAAACTAAAGACATCAGGATTTCGCTTGCGTTGCCCCACTCTTCCGAGCTTACGCGATCGATTTGTCTTTACAGTTCGGCTCGATATGGTGTACGCTATGTTGCGCAAATAGGTGAGTGCACGCATTGGAGAGCGGGTTATGAATGGAATCAAATTGTTGCTATTTTTAGTAGCCTCGGCTCAGGTCGAAGCGGGAACTGAGCGCGACTACGGCTGGGCCGTGAACAAAGAGGACGGCGTTCTCGAATATATCGTGCAGATCAACCCGGACAAAAAGCGAGTCATGGAACAGCAGAGCGTGCAATTTCCGAACGGCCAGGAAAGCACCAGCAACATGCCGCGCGAGCTGGTCGGACGGGCCTCTCGTGTTGTTGTTCGATTCGGAAACGCGATCCTTCCGCGTGAACCAAGTTTGCAAGATCTCGACCGCACTCAACGATTGTTCGAACAACCGGGCGTAAGCGCCGCCGCTATGCTGGGCCCCGGTCGATTGCAAGATGTTGAATTACCACCAGTACGCAGTATTCAAGGTCAAGGATCGGTGCCGGCTTTTCCTTCAATACCTAGTGGCCTTTCTGGCGGCCTTTCTGGCTCGCCAGCTCCAGCTGGAAGTTTGGCCGATCAAGTTGGCCAAACGGCGAACTCATTGCGAAACGATTTCAACGACCGACTTTCCGATGCGCTGCCTGATTCAAGTAGGCTAAATACCGATTCGTCCAATCCGAGCATGCCGGTTCCGAGCCTACCGGATTCAAGCATGCTTGCACAAAACACACCTAGCCAGTTGGGCGGGGGTTTTCTGAACGATCCGCGAATTGGAGGAGTTGGTACCGGGTCCAAATACAAAGACACCGCACCAGCTGCCAACCCGTCGCTCAACCCAGCGACCAATCTACCTGCGCGGATGCCCGAGTTCCCACCTGCGTCTACTGCAAACTCAACTTTTCCAAGCGGAAACCCAGCAGCCACCAACAGCACTAGTAACAGGAATACAGGCTTGGGTAATGCGCTAGGTAGCAGCACCACCGCTCCGCTTTACCCAGCTGACCGACTAAATCCGCCATCCCTTAATACGCAATCCCCCCTTCCCCAACAGCGAACGCCATCTCCAACCTTTGGCTCCTCACCTGGCTTTGGCACTTCACCTGGCCTGGCCGGCAATGCGACCAATGATTGGAACACACAGACAAATCAAAGTGCCCCCAATTATCCTCCGAGCATGTCGCAGCCGAACGATAGGTACAACTACGCAGCGGCGCAGAATCAAGACGGGTATCAAAACCCAACCCTTGTCGCGTCAAATTCCGCACCGTACGTCCCACCTCTAAATACCTCCAATCAAATCGGCAATCAAGCTAGCGGTGCTGGGCTGTCTAGAAATCAGACAGATGTTGCCCTGGCCGTGTATAAAAAGTTCGACAAAAACAATGATGGACAATTGACCGCCGACGAGTACACGCCCGGCAGCATTGACGGCATTTTGCTAACGCTGTTTGTCGTATCACTCCTTGTAAATCTTTATCTGGGGCATCTCATCCGAAAATTACTGATGCGCTACCGATCAGTGCTCACCAACGTCCGCACCCAAGCCGCTTACACCTAACGGAATTTACGAAGCGCGAGCCCGACTTGGTGAAGCATTTTTGACCGCTACCGAACAGCATCTGGTTGAAATCCAAGGGGGAAGGTACCTCTTTTTTTCCTAAATAGTTGTCAAATAACTTCACATAGAGCTGCTATGGACGAGCATAGCTTCAGAGCGTCTCCAAACTTGCTGACCTTTCCAAGTTCATCGCATATCTGTGCACTGGCTCGGTCGCGAGCCCTTTGATTGGGCATTCGCTCAAGCAACTTAACAGCATCTTCAAAATCGCCTCTCTGAGATTGATGAATGGCGACCAGACTAAAACTCACCTTAGTAGAGTCGAGCGCACTCTGCGATTACAGAACTATACTGTTTTGGGCCCTTTTGGACAATTTGTAGATGAAAACGAGGAGTTCCCGCTGATTAACTCTCACCCATAACATCATTGCTGAGATACTTTAGAGTCACTCTTGCCGAGCGTGAACACCGCGACCAAAGATTTAGGGCAACCACCGGGATACCAATAATGGCAAAGCACCGAATCTATACGACCAGTTTTTCTAGTGTCTACCCTCTTTACGTCGCGAAGGCAGAGAGAAAGGGCCGAACGAAAGTGGAAGTAGATGAGATCATTCGTTGGCTCACAGGTTATTCTCAGAAGAAGCTTGAAAGTCACCTGACTAAGAAAACTGACTTTGAGACTTTTTTTGCGGACGCCCCAGCAATGAACCCTCTGCGGACCTTGGTCACAGGCGTGATTTGCGGCGTCCGAATCGAAGACATTGAAGAACCGACGATGCGCGAAATTCGCTACCTCGATAAAATGGTCGACGAACTGGCGAAGGGTAGGAAGCTGGAAAAGATTCTGAGAAAACCTGCTGAAGCTTAGTGTCGCCTTTCGCTCCGCGAAAGTAGTTCACCCGTGAGCAAGCTCGAATGGCGTGGACTTAAGCTCTCCACCTAGCTTGCCTAGGTGGAAGCGAGACTCAATGGCTGGATATCGAAGCTTTTCGGATCACCCGCCCGCCCCAGCTTTCGTTCGCCAAAAGCGAGACTGCACAAATGTTCTACAATCAGTGAACCTCGCATCGTCAGGTTTCGTACTCCAATCTATCCTTCGATTACGTTCTCTATAAACGCAGTTGAAACCCTGGAATTTATTTTGGCCGTTTTTCGGCTCGTACGTCGCCTTGGTGAGCGTGCTATTTCCAATGTTTTCGTGAACTGTTGCTTTTCTACTATTTCGCAAGTCCTCCATTCACTGATGGTCGGCGTCTCTTTTCAGCGATCGAGGGTACCCAAATGTCGAACGTCATTCGTCCTGAAGATGCCACGGCTTTTTCGAATGTAGCTGAGCCGATTGTTACGGGGTCGCAAATTAAAGAGGCCCAGACGACCGTCTCTGGCCGACGGTTTCTGATCGAC
>JANNNN010001229.1:0-1164 GCA_031398555.1 Planctomycetia bacterium
AGAATTTATTGGCCTTAGGTCACACGCCCGAAGTTCAGCAGGATTTGAAACTTGATTCGAAAGAGCAGCTTGAGTGGGAAGCCGCCCTTCGTGATGTTGACAAAACATGGTGGCCGGCTGGTCTGAGAGCGACTGGCAACCAACTGCGTCGCCAACCGATGTGATCCTATTCTTTGCACTACCCGCACTAATCGGGCTTCTCGTCTATCTGTCCTTGCAGCGGACGGCAGAGATTCTGATTGGAGGGCTCAGATTTTCGATTCGCGATCTGCTGCTGCTCAGCCTGTACGTTGCATTACTCATCGCTTGCTTCACGCTGCTCGATCAACGCTTTGGATAATCCTTTTCCGGTACGCTGTTGAGGTACCGGGAGACTTGCCTGTTTGAGGTCACGCTGCAACTTCAGAGTGCATGCTGTGATATACTATGGGATTCAGTCGGTTTGCGCACATCACGGCATCAAGAGGTACGCGAGGAAAAAATGTCTGCAACTGGATATACTGCCGTAATTCGGCAAGATGGACCATGGTGGATTGGGTGGATCGAAGAGATTCCTGGCGTAAATTGTCAGGGAGAGACTCGTGAAGAGCTAATTGGGAACCTGCGTGAGGCATTGTCAGAAGCGATTGAATTAAATCGCGAGGACGCGAAGTCTGCCGCTGGTGAATCTTTCGAAGAGATCGCCATATTGCCGTGAAACGCCGCGATCTGATTCGACACCTCATCGATAATGGGTGCGAACTCGTACGTGAGGGAGGAAACCATTCCTGGTGGGGAAACCCTGAAAACGGACGCCGCTCCGCTGTGCCACGGCACAATGAAATCTCTGACCATCTTGCGCGCAAGATTTGTCGTGACTTGGGCATTCCCGAGCCGTGACAACGTGGACGACAAAACGAAGAAATCGACGAAATCGGGTAAGGACGGCCATCGCTGACCGCCCTCCCCACACCACCGTACATGCGGGTCCGCATACGGCGGGTCCGCATACGGCGGTTCGACGAAGGACTTAAGTCCGGAGCGCGAGTAGCATCAGGAAAGCAGGTTCGGTGTTGGATGCATCGACCACGGCCTCCATCAGAGACTCAGGGATCAGACTCAAGGCTGGCTTCTCAATCAGCGCCGCTGCGGTACGTCCCGGTCGGGACAATGAACCTGTGGTCT
>JANNNN010001238.1:0-4196 GCA_031398555.1 Planctomycetia bacterium
GCAATCAAATTGTGCCAACCGTTGTAACGCAGTTGATCGTAAAACCTTCCCCGCTCGGCGCTATCACCCAGCAACCAGACCCGCAGCCCTCGATGGTCTTGGACGAGCGGACCGATGGCGCGAATCAAGAATTCGACGCCAGACTTGCGAGTCAACGTGAGCGGGCAAACGACGACGCGATCGGTTCCCCGCACGAACAAGTCATGATTGACATCAGCCAGTGCATTCCGCGCGGCAGCGCGGACCATATCGGTTCGGCTGATCGGTGTGCTCGAATCCGCGATACGTTCAATCTTAGTTTCTTGAATTCCGATGGCTCGCAAGCGCTGATGCGCGTCGGCTCGAGGCGCGACGACAATTGATGCGCGACGACAAGCATCCAAAGTTCGCGAGCTTGGTTGCCAGCGAGGATCGCAACCATCGCTAAGCTCCAGCGGGTCAAAACGAACGACTACGGGCGGTCGATGAAGTCCCGGAACCTGAGTCAGAATAATCTGTGCTTCCAAGTCGGCGGCATCGCAATAGATAACGTCGAAGCTCGGTCCGTTTTTTGAAACCCAATCCGCCAAGCCACGACCATACCGCGCCGCCCGTATCGGATTCGTGGGGGCATATTCGAGTCGATGGACAGGCATCTCGCGAAAGTCGAGCCGTGTAGACCAACTAGCATGCCATCGCGCCGTTAGGACGCTGAGGTTTGCGCCGCGTGATTGCAGAGCCCTCGCCCAACTCATCAACCGTTGTGTGCTATCCGAGCATGTGGGCCAAAAACGCCGGGTCACGATGAGAACGCGAGGCCCTTCGATCTGCGCTTCGCTCGGCGCTGCGCTCATACCAATTCAGCCTCAATTTCCGTTGGTTCAAGTACTGCCAAGTAAGGCAGGTTACGATAGAGATCTTGATAGTCTAATCCATAGCCGACAACAAATTCGTCCGGAATGCGAAAAGCTACGAAATCTGGTGTCATCGCGACGGTTTGTCGCCCTTCTTTGTGCAATAGAACGGCGCTAGCGAGGCTTTTGGGCCCCATCAACTGGATGCGACGCAAAACTTCTTGAAGCGTTTTGCCTGTATCGAAAATGTCATCGATCACCATTACATCGCGATCCGTTACATCTAGCATCATGTCGTCGCGGACCCACAATTCCCCCGATTGTGTACCGCCACGATAGCTGCTTGCTTGGATCAAACTGACACGTACGGGCATCGAAAGTCGTCGCATTAGGTCGGCCATTAGCACCAGAGAACCCGTCATAACCGCAACAATCGTCAATTGACGGTTGCCGTACTTTGCTGAAATTTGAGCCGCCATGGCGTCAACGCCGGCCTGCAGCTGCTGCTCGTTCAGCAAGGTTTTCACAAGGGGATTCCAGTATTTCGGAGTAGCGAGTAGTTTGGTAGGGCGAAGGCTGGGTTAATTTAACGAAAACAGGCGCCATTTACGACTGGTGGCCTACAAACGCATTTTTTTAAATTTCATTTCTAAGTCTAGCGGGACGATCCCAGCGCATTCCGGCTGATACAACTCAAGCTGCGATCGAGGCTCCTATGCAACCACTGCTCACCGAACAAATTTTGATCGATTCACACCCGGACTGGCCGGGAGACCGCTTTCTTGTGATCTCGCCGGGTCGGTCGCAAATCGGTTGGCAGCTGCGCACGAAGTATCCATCGGCTCATGTGACGGCCTGGTATTGCGATTCGTATCAAGCGGGCGAAGCACAGATGACAGCCTCCGAAGCTGGCTGCGACATGGACATTCAGTGCGCGGCCGACTTGCCGGATGATAGCTACGATGCGGTATTCATGCCAGTTCTAAAACGCGGTGAAGCCGAACTAACGCGTGAACTGATGCAGCAAGCCCATCAGCGACTGAAGCCGGGCGGTTATTTGGCCATGTCGGTCGATAACCCAACTGACACTTGGTTGCATGAACAAATGCGGGCGATCTTGGATAAAGTAACTGTCCGTCAGCACCCTCAAGGACGAGCCTATTGGGGCCGGAAGACGAGCCCGCTGAAACGTGAACGAGATTTTAGTTGCGAGTTTCAGTTCCGCGACGAAGACCGCATGATCACCGCCTTCAGTCGCCCGAGTGTTTTTTCGCATCGAAAACTCGACGATGGCGCGCGGCAGTTGATCAAGAACGTCGAAATTGGACCCGAGGATCATGTGCTGGACTTCGGATGTGGCAGCGGTGTTGTGGCTCTTGCCTGCGCGGTACGAACAAGTGGCAGGGTGATTGGTGTGGATGCAAACTCACGAGCCGTTGAATGCTTGAATCGTGGTGCCAAAGCCAACGGCTTAACGAATGTTGAGACGATTTTGAACAGCGACGGAAAGCTTGGATTATCGATCAAGATCGATGTTGCACTTGCCAATCCGCCTTACTTCGGTGATCAAAAAATATGGCAGCATTTTGCGGATGCGTGTCTTGATTGTTTGCGCATTGGCGGCTCGCTACTGATAGTGACTAAGCAACCGGACTGGTTCGTTGACTACTTGGATCCAAAGTTGGAATCCTTGAGCGTGGCGCAGTCGGGGCACTACTACATGGTGCATGGGTGGGCGTTGTAAGCGAACGCCGTTGTGACTGACGCTGCTAACGTCAGTGCTTGATATTTACGTGGCTGACGCTGCTAGCTAGCGCTAACAGCATCCGCCACGATTTACCCACTTGAAAGTCGCTAGAGTTTATTGGCTTGAAGATGTAGGTACCGGACTCGCTCGACATTTCGCCCAAATCAAAATGGCCGCAACGGACGCTCCGAGTAAATTAGCGATTAGATCTCCGCCTGTGTTGATGTACCCTCCCACGTTGGTATTCATTGTCTGGCTGGCAATAAACTCAACGATCTCGTTCAGAGCCCCCAAACCCATACCTGCGAAAGCCGCGATACTGACCAATCCAAAAGTCGCTTTCCGCACGCCCGTCGCCGCGACTAGTCCCTGCCAGCACGCCCAAGTTGCCACGCCAAAGCCGAACGCATGAACCGGTTTGTCGTACCCTAAATAGCCAGGGATAATTTCCCAACTGTAGAACGAAGGAATGTCACCATCAATCGGCCACCCCTCAGGCACCTGGGCCACACCGCCGAAGACATGCAGCAGTCCCCAGACGCTCAGTGCCATTAACAAGCCGTTTGAAAAACCTGCTCGTCGCCTGATGCTCAACACTAACAAGCCCAGGCCCAGCACAATTGGAATGTAAAACACAAACTCCCAGTTAGCCCTACTCAGAGCTGCAACTAGTCCGATGACAAGATAGATGGCTGTGAATGCGATTACGGTCCAAGGTAACCTGGAATTGAGAATTTCATCGCGTTGTCTGCTGGCGGTATCATTCATTGTTGAGCCATACGACGATCAGTTCGGAAGGTTGCTCGAAGTGCGGAGCGTTGCGACGGTTATTCTACAGGAAAAGTTGAATGATGATCCTGGCAAGCTCAACGAGCCAACAAACCTTTTTAGTTCGCCGCCAGATCGCGAACCCCCACCGTTCCATTTGCCAATTTCAAAATTGCCTCGCGTTGTTCCCAGTAGTCCAAAATCGCAACTCGCAAATCAACAGGCAATCGGTTCGTCCCTTGATCGAAGCGTGGGTGTTGCAAGCTCTTCGGCTGCGATGCGCCGAATAAAATCTGTGTCATGAAATCGCTTGGAATCTTGGGATCGACTACATCGAGCGCCGCGCCGACTTTGTGCCAGATCGTAGGCAGAGACTTTTCTTCGATCTGCTTCTGGCTAGCGGCGGCCAACGCTCGCAATCCGCGCTCCTGGGTCATGTAGCGCTGAGCTTGCGTGGCCGCCGCTTGATCTCCCTCCTGATGCACTGTCGTCCACAATCGGCTGTGGCCCAAGGTCTGTGTGCGTGACGAACCGTTTTGCCCGACAGCATGCATCGACACTTGCATCAAATCGGCTCGCCAATTTACAGGGACTTCAAACAGGATTGCGACTTCACGTTCGCCTTCCCACTGCGGAACTGGGCCTGGTCGAAATTTATAAAACACTCCAAAGCCGCGACGTACTGTGCCTGCTGAAGTCAAGACTTGCATTGGCGGCTTACGCTGATATTGCTGATGCGAATCGATCTTTTCATTGAATTCACCGTTCGCATTGCCGCGCACGAACGGCTCATAGCCACCAGATACATTAAATGCGAAGTGGCTGTCTTTGTGATAATTGTTGTCAAC
>JANNNN010000009.1:0-8518 GCA_031398555.1 Planctomycetia bacterium
GCCAGTAACGCTTCCCAACGCAACCACCAGCCACCAACTCTTGATCGCTTGAAACTTGCTCAACCAGACCACGATTGCGACCGCGGCCAGGATCGACAGGACTGCGAACAATTTGCCCCATCCGGCTCCCATGCCAAACAACGCGCCAGGGTTCACGGCTGTTTCAATGCCGACGTACGGTTCAATCAACCACCAGGGAGGCAATTCGCCTGGCAAGCCGCGAGCACTGAACACGGCTTGCTTGGTCCACAGATCAACTGCGGTACCGCCAATCGCGATTAGGCAATATGCGAGCCAACGGGCCCACACCATCGGTTGCGATCTGGCGTGGGCGTCGGAATCAACTTCCGAGTTACTGGTAGGCTTCGGTTCGCTGAGCAACTTAAGATTCCAATTTCTCGGCACACTTGACACAGTAAGGGGTATCCGGAATGACTTCTAATCGTGTTTTGGGAATGCGACCTCCGCATTCAGCGCAGGTACCGTACGTGCCCGCCGAAATCTTTTCAAGAGCGGCCGTGATTCGTTTAAGCCGATCGCCCTCGGATGAAAGTAGGTTGAGCGTAAATTCTTGCTCAAAACTGTGGCTACCGACATCGGCCGGATGAAGCGGCGCCCGATTGTCACCAAATTCACCGTCCATTCCGCCCATAGCTTCTTGCGACATCATGCTCACGTCGCCGCGCAGACGATTTCGCAAAGCCAGTAACAATCCGCGAAATTTCTCAAAGTCAACCGCGTTCATGGGGGCTCCGTATTCCAACTGTCGAACAAATTGGATGGGATGGGTTCGAATCCTCAAACCCAACCAAGGACAACTGCGCAGCTTTGAATTAGCTGTCCTTATGGCAAGGCGAGCGAGGCTCGAATGCCA
Organism: Planctomycetia bacterium; assembly: GCA_031398555.1. Classification (GTDB taxonomy): domain Bacteria; phylum Planctomycetota; class Planctomycetia; order Pirellulales; family Pirellulaceae; genus Aureliella. The sequence continues at coordinate 875 of JANNNN010000009.1, forward strand.
TACGAGCTAAAAAGCTGTTAACCTAGGCTACTTGGCGGAGGGAATGGTAGGCAAAACGCGAATTAATGTCAAACTGAGAATTGCCACAAGTTCGCTCAGGGCGATAAAATCATGGTGAATAGTAGCCTAGGCTTCCAGCCTGGGGGTACGTGGCTAAGCCATCGCCTAACACGTACCGATTGGATCCGCGTGCGACAAGTTGCGCGGACGGACATTTGGCAAGCTGGACGCTCGCCCCACTTATAGGACAGATGAATATGGCTGACGCCAAGTTGGCAGCCACAATGGCGCATCCAATCACTAGCGGTGTTTCGTTTCAACAGTGTATCAACCCGCTGTGCGGCTACACGCTAGACGTTGGTCAAGTGAAAACGGCCTGCGATCGTTGCGGTGATTTGCTGGATATTGGCTACGACTGGTCGCGAATCGCTGTCCCCAAACGCATGTCTGATTTTGAGCACATGTGGACGCAGCGACACAACCCGTTGCGGTTCAGCGGCGTGTGGCGTTTCCATGAGTTGATCCAGTTCGTACCAGCCGACAAAGTAGTCACCGTCGGCGAAGGTCAAACGTTGCTGCAGCAAGCTAACCAAGTTGGCCAGTTTGTGGGTATGAATCCGGGTCAATTGTACTTGCAATATGAAGGAATGAATCCTTCGGGCAGTTTCAAAGACAATGGCATGTGTGCCGCCTTCACCCACGCGCGATTGACGGGAGCCAAACGAGCCGCGTGTGCATCGACCGGAAACACATCCGCTTCGCTGGCTATGTATTGCTCGGTAACCAGTTTGATGAAAGCCGTCATCTTTATCGGCAGCGGCAAGATTTCGTTTGGAAAGTTGTCGCAAGCTCTCGAGTACGGCGCGCTGACCATCCAGATCGCTGGCGACTTCGATGATGCAATGTTGCGTGTTAAGGAAGTTTCAAAAGATCTCGGCATCTATCTTGTAAACAGCATCAACCCATTTCGGCTGGAAGGCCAGAAGTCGGTGATGTACCGTGTGCTTGAAGCGCTGCGGTGGGAATCGCCTGACTGGATCGTTGTGCCAGGCGGAAATCTTGGTAACTCAAGTGCCTTTGGCAAAGCGTTTATCGAACTGCAGCAACTCGGTTTGATCAGTCGCATTCCGCGTTTGGCGGTCATTAACGCCGCTGGTGCTGACACCCTTCATCAACTGTATGAACGTCGCGGCTTGCGTTGGAATGAAGGCAGAGCGGATAACCGTATCACTTGTGATTACTACAACGAACTCGATAGTCGCAAAGCAAAAGCCGATACGATCGCCAGCGCGATTGAGATCAATCGTCCTGTGAATTTGAAGAAGTGCTTACGAGCGCTGGACTTCATGGACGGCGTCGTTCGCAAAGTGTCTGACCAAGAGATTCTTGACGCGAAGGCTCAAGTGGGCGCGGGCGGCATCGGTTGTGAACCGGCTAGCGCGGCCAGCGTCGCGGGTGCCAAACTGCTCCGTGCCGAAGGGGTTATTGCGCCTTCGGATCGCGTCGTCTGTATCTTGACTGGTCATCAGTTGAAGGACCCTGACGCGACTGTTGCGTATCATACGACGGATCAAGAAGAGTTCAACGAAAAACTTGGCAGTCGAGGGGTCAGTCGCGCTTCGTTTGCTAACCGAGCGGTTGCTGTCCCCAATGAACTCGATGCCATCATTCGCGCTATTCAGTTGTACAGTTAAACCAAGCCTGGACTGGATTTTCGCGGGTCGCTCTTGCCGAGTGCGACCCTTTCGCTAGCGATGTTGATTTGGCCAGGATTTGGTCAGGACTTGGCAGGATCGCCCAATTTCCAAGAGTCGCACCCGGCAGGAGCGACCCACTGAAGAGTCCCCACTTCGCAACCTGGAAGCTTACGCCACTTGGCCTGGGCAAATCGTGGCTTCACGCTATCTTGGTGGCTTGAAATTCACCGGTAACTCAAGGTAGCGAAACAGTTTGGAGTGACATGATGGCGGCGATTCGATTGGCGATTCACGGGGCTGCGGGTCGGATGGGCAAGCGTCTGGTCGCACTGGGCAGTCAAGATTCGGACCTCCAAGTGATGGCCGCGATGGAACATGCGGCTTGCCCAGTTCTCGGCCAAGACGCGGGGATTTCAGCAGGCGTTTCGGCTCTCGGGGTTTCCCTTTCCGCAACATGGCCTGCGGGAATTCAAGCGGCTATCGATTTTTCATCGCCCGAGGGTTGCATGGCTGCTGTCGCGCACTGCACAACTGCCGGAATTCCACTGGTCGTGGCCACGACAGGATTGAGCTTGGAACAAGTCGAGCAAGTCAAAGCGGCTAGCAAAAAAATTCCGGTGTGTTGGGCTCCCAGCATGTCGCTGGCTGTGAACCTGACGATGCGGTTGGTTCAGCAAGCCGCGAAGGCATTGAAGAACGTTCCTCAAGGTGTCGATGTTGAGATCATCGAGCGCCATCATCGCTACAAAGAGGATTCGCCCAGCGGCACGGCTCTGAAGTTTGGTGACATTGTCGCGCAAGAGATGGGTCTAACCGACCATGTCCACGGCCGCGAAGGTCAATGTGGTGCTCGAACTCGTAACGAGATCGGATACCACGCAGTGCGTACCGGTGACGATCCTGGTCAACATACGATCATCTTCGGCATGCTCGGCGAGACTATTGAATTGCGCGTCGCGGCATCGAATCGCGATTGCTACGCGCAGGGCGCGTTGGCTGCTGCCAAGTTCCTAGTCGGCAAGCCGATCGGCTTGTACTCGATGTTCGATGTGCTGGGAATGGACTAGCGAACATCTTTTCAAGTTGGTCGTGACTGAAATCGGGAGAACGAGGCTCCGCCGAGCGTGTCTTTTCGAAACATTGCGACTTCACTGTACTTATAAACTTGAACTCGTGGCCGGGAGCGGTTTCGAGTGACTGGAAGTAGGCGACTGGAAGTCTACAAGTACAGTTAAGTCAAACCGGTTGTGGAGATCTGCTCGGCAGAGCCTCGCTCTCCCGTTCCACGTTTTCACAGGTCAAGCGAAAACAGAAATGCTTACATGAACTAACGATTTGCTTGCACGGTAAAGTGCAATTCATAAAACGGATGGGCTCTAACGACATGGCCAAGTGCGACGAAGGTTATCTGTGTGAAGTCTGCGGCGAAGATGTTGCCAATCTCGCTGACAGCGCTTTGTACTTGCAGTACATCATCGGTTGGATCGATCCTGAGACACTTCACACGCGTCGCGAATCGCACTTGCGCTGCCAGCCCAATTTGGCTCAGTTCATCGACGATTCCCAATTCGATCCGCCTGTGTTTATCGAGGGCTCGTTTGATCGCCGCCAAATGGATCTTGGTTTTGCAACTGAGCGGGCTGAACTTGTCACGCGCGGTTATCGCCGCCTTTGGGAATTGCAAACGAAACGGCGCGACTTGACTGTTGTCGACTACCCACTGGCTGAGGCGAAGGCTAAGTGGCGATAGGTTGAAATTTCAGAAGAGGGGCAAAAAAATTGCTGGGCAAAAGTATGATAGGCCTCATCCATTCGGAGCATTGACATTTTTTGCCCTTCTGCAATCGGCGGTTCATTCTAGGTTATTTCGTGATCACCAAGTGTTGATCAAACCACTCGACCATTCCTTTTACCATTCGCTTGTTGCCTTCGGCGTTGAAGCCGTGAGCGGCACCTTCGATCGTGATCAACTCGGCGGGCACTTTGGCTTCCCCAAACGCGGCGGCGATCTTTTGACTGTGCCAGATCGGAACTAGTTCATCTTTGTCGCCGTGGATCAATAGTGTCGGTGCGTCGTCGGCGGTGACATGCATTAGCGGAGAATAATCGTTGGCTTTGGCCGGATCGAATTTCAGTGCAGGGAATTGTTCGCGCAGTGGACTCTTCGGGTCAACATAAGGACCAAGATCGGTCGGTGGGAAGACTGCCACCACAGCCGCCACATGCGGCGCATCAGTAGCCTTCTGGTCGTTAGTCATTGTGCCTAGCACCAACGATAAGTGCCCACCAGCACTGAATCCGAACACTCCCAGCTTCGATGGATCCACTTTGTATTCTGCGGCATGCGAATGAATGAATTTCAATGCACTGCGGACGTCTGCGGCGATCTCAGGAATCAGGTAGCGTGGACTGCTACCGTGCCGAACGGCGAAAACGGTGTAGCCGGAATCGAGCAGCGGCTGAATCATCGGCTGCAGCTTCGTGGGCTCAGTCCACATCGAAACCCAGCCGCCACTGACCATGAACAGCAATCCGATCCCTTTTGCATTTTCCTTCGGCTGGAAGACATCAAACGTCAGCGCCATTCCGTCTTTGTGACCATAAACGATGTCAGGCGTGATAGCGATCTTGTCCTGTGCGAACGATTGGGGTGTAGCGACGGTTGAAAAGGCAAGAAGAGCAGCGAGCAGACGAGTACTGGGGCGCATCATGAGCGTTACCTTTAAATTGCAATAGTGTGTGAAGTTTGGAGGGAAATCAGTCCAAGCGCATTGTAGCTGGTTTCGTGAGAAACCGGTCGAGGCAACGCGTCCTACTTCGGGTCCGGCTTCTAACGAAACCAGCTACAGAGTAGTCGGCGCTAGTCAAGCTTAAACAGTAAGAACTTCAAATAGCGAAGTTCGGGCATGGCGAGCGGTGTGGGGTGGTCGACGGGCAAGTTACAGTCGGCGAGCAACGTGGCTTTGCGTCTGGCTTTGCCGAGCGCCTCAGCATTGCAGTTGAGAAAGTCGTCATGATCAACGTGGCTTGAGCAGGATGCAAGGGCGAGCAGACCGCCGGAGCTGGTGGTTTTAGCGGCTAGTTGGGCTAAGCGGGCGTAGGCGGCCAGCGCCGCTGACTTAGTGCTTTCGCTGGGTGCAAACGAAGGTGGATCGCAGATGACAAAGTCCCACGTCTGTTTCGGTTGCTGCGCCGCTTCGAGGAACTCAAATACATCGGCTGCGATGCCGCGATGGATTTCTGCGGCTAACCCGTTTGCAATCCAGTGCGAATTGGCGGCTTCGATGGCGGGAGCGGCAATATCAACTGAGGTAACATGTTTTGCTCCGCCAAGACCGGCGGCAACCGAGAAGCCACCGTTGAAGCTAAATAGGTTGAGCACTCGCCGGCCTCGACTCAAGCGTCGGACAAGAGCCCGGTTGTCGCGCTGGTCAAGAAAAAATCCGGTCTTTTGACCATGAATCACATCCGCCGTGAAACGCATGCCATTTTCAAGGAACTGCACCGGAGAACTGGGTTTCTTTCCTACGAGCGCCTCGCCTGACCTGCCCCGCTCTCGGGAGCGCAAGACGACGGTGTCGATCGGCAAATGTTCGGCGATCCACTGGGCTATGCCAGATGCTTGGTAGAACTGTTCAGGTGCTCCACCATCGAGTTTTATGACAGCAGTGCGATCGTAAATGTCGATAACTAGACCTGGAACCAGATCTCCCTCGCCAGCGGTTAAGCGGAAACCTGTCGTCTGTGAATCAAAGAAATTGCTCCGCAGTTGATAGGCTTGTGTCAGTCGATCGGCCAGCCAGGCGTCGTCGATTGTCAGCGGCGGAGTGGTTCGGAAGATTCTTAAGGGGATCGGATGATCGGGAGAATAAATACCGCTCGCGATACGATCACCGCGTTTATCGACGAGTATCGCTACGGTTCCAGAGGGAGCTTTGACGCGGTCGATCGCATCGGAATAGATCCACACGTGGCCACGTTTAATGTCCCGCACCAGATCTTTGCGGAGCGTAATTTGAACTGCTTTTCCTGCGAGGACAAGCGGCATAACAAGTCTGACTGTTGACGTTTCTCTGCCTATTTAGCTCTAGAGTGAGCATAGGAAGCTAACAATCATACTTGCATGTTCGAAGCGGCGTTACTCGATTGGCAATTAACTTCGGCGTCGACGCTCATTCTCTAAGGCTGTGAAGGCATCGAACCAAGTTTCGGCAGCGATCACCGGTGGTGCGGCTGGATCGGCTGAAGGTGGCTTCGCCATCTCACCTTCACCACTTGGCTTTGAGTTCAATTTGTTTATGACCAGTAACGCATCGAGCGCAGACAACGAGTTATCACCACTTGTGTCGAGGTAGAAAAGCGCGAGTTGGTCAAATTCTCGAGGGGTAGTGAGCGGACCTTTACCAATCGTCGGTGAATTCAGGGCATTGATCACTAAAAGAGCATCGAAGGCGGTAATAGACCCATCCGTATTTACGTCAAGCGATGATTTTCGATTCTGCCATGGAAAAGGATTGTTCACAATGTTAAGCGACAAAGGCAGATTGACGGAGGTTCCGGGTAAATTCGAGTCCGTGACTGAGATGTTGACCGTAGCGACTGTCCCGGCGAGGGCTGGAGCAAGGAATTCATTGCTGCGAAGTGCAAGTTTTTCATTTCGAATTTCAAAACGCGGGTCGCTGGTCGTGTAGAAGTATTGTGACGAAGGATCTTCATCGGTCACGACGAATTGCGAAAGCAAAATGCCTTTTTGAAGCGTAGGCACTTGTACATCGACGAGGCGAATCGCATTGGGCGGATCATTTACATTTTCCAGGGAGATTGTCACCGGATGTGAACTGGTCCTGGGCGGAGCAACGCTATCGGTGATGTCAACTGAAATGACGTAAGTCGATTGAGTCTCGAAGTTGAGTTGCGTACCGGAGGCGACCGTAACTAATCCTGTGATGGGATTAATATTGAACAGTCGCGATGTCGTTGTATAGCGCAGCTCCGTATCGCCATCGGCATCGGATCCTAGAATTCGACCTACTGAGGTCTGCGGGGCAGAGTTTTCAGCTACCGCAAGATTTCGCCCAGAAACGAGTGTGGGTGGAAATCGATTGGGGATTTCTACGGCGACATTGAATAGAACGACGCGAGAATTCGAGGGTTCACCGTTGTCTCTCGCGCCGATAAAAATACGGTAGCTCCGCTCAGTGACTTGCGCACCGGGCTTCAGTCGCAACTCGCCGCTATCGGAAGCAATTTGGAAGATGCCAGCGTCATCCTGCTGCAGTTCGTACTTAACGATTTCTTGGGTGTCGAGATCGATTGCTTTGACGATACCGAGCAATTGATTATTCACGCGGTTAAAAGGTATGAAGAGATCTTGAGTCGCGAAAGTTGGGAAGAACTCGTTTGCGTCCTTGACCATAACAGTGAACGTTTTGGATGTTGAAAGTCTAGGCGTCCCGTTATCGGTTGCGGTGATCGCTAGTTCGATCTGCGACTGGCTTTCGAAGTCGACGAAAGTCGATGACTTGAGGTAGAGAACTCCGTCATTGAATACGAAGCGGTTGTCCGAAACCGAGTAGACGAGCGTATCCTTTAGATCTGGATCGAAGCTGACGATTTGGCCAATCTTTGCACCCACATCATTCTCGATAACGCTGCTTCCAATGAGACCAAGAATTTGGGGGAAGTCGTTAACGTTTGCGACTGTCAGCTTTAAAGGCACGGTAGCGAAGGAAAAACTGTCAGCGGCTTTGAGTTGGAATTCGAGCGTGCCGACGTCTGCATTCCTGGGAGTGCCTTGCAGCGTATGCGTAACCGGATCAAAGCTGAGCCAAGCAGGAATCTGAGAAGATCCAATTGGCGCGCAGGTGCAGCCGCTTTCCCAAGCGATTTATCGCAAGACCCAGGGAAATCCGTTTTTTCTCGGGCAGCTGCTGCTGGAGCTGTATCG
>JANNNN010000031.1:0-2986 GCA_031398555.1 Planctomycetia bacterium
CTCACGAAACCAGCTACAAATCAGCGAGTCTCAATCGGAAGAAGTAGATGAAGTTTCGCACCTATTCATTCAAGTGCCGCAAAGGTCGGGAAACAGCGGCCATTTCGATTGGCCTGTTTCTATTGAGTCTCTGCGTTGTCGCCGGTGTATTTATCTGGCTGGGTGCAACTCGAAAACCGATTGAAGAACGCGATAGTTATTCGTTCGTTAAACCGGAACGGGATGTTCCCGAAATTCTAACCTGGCATCACGTGGATGATTTTCCCGCTGCGATTGCTCAAATGGATACGGTCTTTTGGGAACCGGAAGATACCCGTTCAATGCGAGATTGGTTGAAAGATTCCGATCGACTGAGAAACGCTGCTGTGCTTGAAATTGGCTGCGGAACAGGCTTGGTCTCGATCTCCTGCGCACTTTGGGGGGCTCGACGCGTAGTAGCCAGCGATATCAACCCCGCCGCCGTTACCAACGCAACCTACAACGCGGAACTCTGTCAAGTTTCGCAGCGACTTAGGGTAAGGCAAGTTAACGCGGCCCATCCGGGTCCGTTCGAAGTGATTGCTGCCGACGAAAAGTTCGACTTCATTATTTCCAATCCACCTTGGGAAGATGCGCCGGTCGATTCGAACGCCGCCTATGCATTTTATGATCCAGGTTTCAAGTTGCTGGAAGGGATTTTGACGGAGTCGAAAAAGCACCTCCAAGCGAGCGGACGGGTGATGCTGGCTTATGGAGCTAAACGGGCAATCCATCGTATTCAGGAATTCGGACCACAATATGGCTGGCAAGTCACGATCCATGACACGCGGGAGCTGGAGAGTTTGCCAGAGGTTTTTTTGCCAGGCATGTTGCTCGAATTGAAGCCTGCTCAAGCGGAAAACTAAAAACGCAGCAGGTTTCGTCAAAAACCGTATAGTGAGAACGTAGCTGGTTTCGTCAGAAACCAGATGCAGCACAGATGACGTACCCATTTGCCCGGTTTCTCACGAAACCAGCTACGAAGAGTCCGGTTGCTCACGAAGCCAGCTACCAAGCGGTTAGCCGAGAAAGTATTGGCATATTCAAACAAAACATGCTCGAATGAATATCTGAAGTTGTAGCGGCATGTTAAAAGCTCACCCCACTTTACTGGAACGCAGGGGACGACTGTGGAAATGTACACCTGTTTAATCGCTGGTGCGGCGCTTATTTTAAGCGGCGTAGCGTTATCGCGACTCGCTCCGCCCGATTGGGCTGCAGATGTGGATCCAGCCTTTGATGAGGGGCGATCCTTGGCGCGTTGGTCAGCGTTCCAAGGTCGAGTTCGACGGTCAAACAATCTCTTATTGGTCTTGATCGGCGCTGCCATTGCAGCGAGTGGAATTTTGCCCCGCGGCAATGCTTGGTTGGTGCTTTGGTTTGCGATCCTCATCGCTCTGCTGGTTTGCATTCTGTTAGCTTTTCTAGATGCACTTGCATCGCTGGCTGGTTACAAGCGAGCGGTACCTGAGGCCGCACGGCGATCTTTCAGTCGTATTCGCGAACCGTAGGATGGGACCATTTGTTCCGTCCGTGCATTCTTAGCTTTACCGGCCCACACGCGCGGGACAAATGGTCCTAAGCTGCGGAACACCTATAGTCGCACGTCCATGATCGAAAAGTCATCGTCAAGAATCTTGCCGCCTTTCATGGTTCTCACGTGACGAATGAGGCTGTCCATGATGTGCTCGTCGGCACTATCGGGTTGCGAAATGAACTGCAGGAATTCCCGATAGGTCCAGGTTCCACCATCGGATTTATGAATCTCGAAAGCTCCGTCGCTGTAGAGAAACAGTCTTGAATTAATGGGCACTTCGACCGTGACTTCTTCAAAGTCATCCCATTCGTACATACCAATTCCTGGATTGAGCGACTCCAGTTCCACCGGGGATCCTACGCCGCTGCGATAAAGCAATGCAGAAGGGTGTCCACCACCGCAGTACGTCAGTTTGCGAGTTGCATGCTCGAACACTCCGTACCACATGGTGAACGTCCGTCCCTCTTGATCTTCCATTTTGAAGCTTCGGTTGAGAGCGCTAAGGACCTGAGATGGCTGGGAAAGGTCCGCCCCGGCGAGCGCGCGGGCTCGCAACAAGTTACATATCGAGACACCCAGCAGTGCGCTGGCGAGTCCATGCCCAGTCACGTCAAGCAAAAAGAAGACGAATCGGTCATCGTCCAGCGCAAAATAACCCAGAGAATCGCCGCCGAGTTCAGCGCTGGGAATAAAACGCCAATCCACTTGAACTGGCTTGGTGATCGGAGCGGGGATGAGCGATGCAACATATTTCGCGCCGGCTTCCATCTCAGCGGTCATCCGTTTTTCACTGATGGCCAGCGCTTCGAAGGCCTCGTTGCGTTCGATTAAATGCGTATACGCTTGGGAGTGATAACGAATTCGGGCGATCAATTCGAGCTTGTCAGGCAGTTTTACAAGATAGTCGTTCGCGCCAACGAAAAACGCCTTTGCCTTGATGACTGGTTCTTCAGTCGATGAAAGGACCACAATCGGGGTGTTGCGTGTTGCCGAACTGGCGCGAAAAAACTTCACTAAAGACAACCCGTCGATCTCGGGCATGACCAAGTCTTGCAAAATGACAGTCGGTTTGACCTTAATAGCCATTTCGATGGCTTCAAACGGGTTCGAGCAAAAATGAAATTCGATTTCTGGAAACTCAGTCAGCATTCGACGCACCGCTTCGCCGACGATTTGTTGATCATCGACCAACAAAACAATGCACTTTCGTTGTATGGACCGCAGCGAGGACGACATGCTAATACCGAAGAGAGGGGTTTATCAAGGCAAGTGAACCAAACGGCTGCCTGCACTTACGACTATTTTTAATGATCTACGAACTGTCTAGAGGAGAAATCGATTGAATCCAAAGAAGTGGGGTTTAGACTGGATAAATCTGAGCAATTTAGAAGACTCCACCCGATCGGCGGCTTTAACGCCTGCTACGCGACG
>JANNNN010000046.1:0-6731 GCA_031398555.1 Planctomycetia bacterium
GCCAGGGACGGTCAGTGCATGGAGCTGATCTAGTAAGCTCTGTACATTCACATTAAGTGTTGGTCTTGTTGACACTCCTCCTAATACGGTCTCGGTCCAATCGTTTGAAGCTGCATTAAGAGTTCTTTTACAATCTCAGGATGCTTCGTCGAGACATTATAAAGCTCTTCCGGGTCCCGATCGTGATCGTAAAGTTCATTCTGATCATCGCTCCATCGCGTGAATCGCCAGCGAGCAGTCCGGATGCTTTGGCCGTAGAGTTTCGGACCGCGCGTGACGAGCGTGAAGGCGGCGTCCTTTACGTTGGCCTCCGGCGACTTCAACACTGATCTCAAACTTACCCCCGCGACTTCATGTGGCACCTTGAGTCCGCAAAAATCTGCGATGGTTGGATAGAGATCGACAAACTCGACCAACGAGCGACTCGACTGGCCGCCTTGAATGCCCGGCGCGGCAATCACAAGCGGCGCTCGGCAAGATCTTTCGAAGAGCGTGTTTTTGTTCCACCAGTTTCGCTCGCCTGTGTGATACCCGTGATCGCCAACAAAAATGACGAGCGTCTTATCCCACAGTTTGTTCTTGTCGAGTGTATCGAGGACGCGACCGAGCTGCGCATCCATGAAACTCGTACTAGCACAATAAGCTCGAAAGAGTTCATTCCATTCCTCGTCTTGGAATTTGGCGAATGCTTCGCCGAACTCGCCAAACCCGACGGCATCCTTGCGAGCAGTTGTCATGTCGGCGGGGTCACTCCAGATTTTTAACGACTCAGGTGGATACAATTCGAAGTACTTCTTCGGCGCGATGAATGGATCATGTGGTTTCATAAAACCACATCCGATGAACCAGGTTGTGTCGCCAAGTTCGTTTATCTTTGCCACAGTGGCAGCAGCGATCTGACCATCGGGCTGATCATCATCCGTGCCATCGGCGGCACCCCAATGGCACCACTTGAGCGCGCCATCGGTGACGTTACGACCCTGGAGAATATTCCTGCCTGTCGTCGTGGCTTCAAAGGCCTGCGTCGTGTGCCACGATTTGCCGGCGTCCATCCAGGTCTGTTGGGCTTCGAGATTTTTTCCGCCGCCGAGGTGATAGAGCTTCCCGAAAGCGTGCGATTGCCATCCTGCCTCTTTGAAAAGCTGGGGCATCGTGACGACATTAGGCAAGTTCTGACGAAACTGCCTATCATTGCCTACGATCCCAGTTTGTTCCGGTCGAAGACCGCACATCATGCTGCTGCGACTGGGGTTGCACACAGGGTATTGAACGTACGCTCGCTCGAACGTCGTGCCGTGGGCACGCAGTCGATCAAGGTTCGGTGTCTTTAAGACTTCGCGAGTATAGGCGCCACCATAGTCGCGTAAGTCATCCACCATAATGAGCAAGACGTTCGGCTGCTTGCCAACTGCAATCAAGTGTAAAGAACAAACAATCGCGATTGCGATAACGTGCATGGCTTGTTTCATACGATAGCTCATTATTTAACTCGCACCTTACTGGGAATCACCGAGTATAGTGACTCGAGGTTCGCATAGGTTCTTTGTTGATCGAAGCGTGAAAGAGGCCTTTCGCATACCGCATTGTTTTCAATGCCTCCAAATATAATTTCAATCAGCCAAAGTGCGCTCCCGATGTCGCTTGTGCTTCTCACTTATTTGGAATCTGCGCACACTCTGCAACTTCCACCGAAATACTGAAAAAGATGGCAACTTCTCGTTGAACGCCCTAGGACCCAGGAGCTGGAAATTAACGAGAAGGGTCAAAGGAGATTTTGATTTAGAATTCACGCGTCGCCTTAATCTACGCCCAGTTCAACCGTCATGGTGGCTTCGTCAAAGCTGTTAAACTGTTGAATGATTGGAAAATTCAGTGTGGCACTTCCGATCAGTTGTCCCAAACCGCTTTGGCTGTTCGTGGTTAAGGTAAGATCAGCGCCACCGATTTTGATCTCCGGGACATACGTGCTCATCTTAACAATGCCGCACGAACTCTTTTGCCACCAGTTTGCCAGGAACGAACCTGACGGAACATTTGAGGGAGCAATATTTCCGGCTATTTGAAAACGTGGGCTACCCGGAGCGGGAATCCTTACGACCAATGAATTATTTCCGCTGATGCGATATTCAAGCGTAGGTACAAACTGTGCATCGACACCGACGAACTTGAGGTACAACCACATCACAATGTCATCGGTGTAGTAGTAGAGGGTGTAGTTGTTGATATCACCGGTTCCATCCGGTGGAACAATGATGGCACCAATTTGTACAATATTGCCCGTTCGCTTTTTAATTCCCTGCACAGAGATACTGCAACTCGACGTTCGAGCCACCAAGGGAGTAACGGGTTCGCCGACGCCAACGGGCGTAAATTCGGGCGGAATCATTTCGAGTACGCTGCCGGTGGGTGCGTCGCATATCCGCAACCCAGAACAGCAGGCGCGTCGGATGACCCAACCCCGCTAGCTCGCTTCTCGTGCCAAGTCTTTTCAACTTCCGCTGCTTTAATCATGATCAGCCCCCTTATTCTAATAGGTGCCGTCCGAAGCGAATTCGTACGCTTTAATATTGACCGTCTGTGAAAGTTGTTATCGTCGGGTGCCATCGCAGTTCGATCGTACCTGTGTCAACGTTTCTCGCCTTGCCGATGATCAACTTCGCTGCCCGCTCCTCATTCGTTGCCGAATCAGGCTTTGGATTATCCAACAACAGCACAACGTCCGCCTCTTCCATCGGCGGATACAATCGCCAGCGTTGCGGCGGAACAGCGTCTGTTTAAAAACGTCAAGCCGAGTGAGTCGACGCTAAAGTCGTACGCGGTGTTCAAAGAGAAATTACTGTCGCAGTACGAAGCGTTGCGTAGGAGCGGTCTGCAGGTTTACGCGTGGGAGGGCGAAGGCGAGCCATACAAGTCTCAGGGCGATAATATCTGGTCGCCGAGTTCCGACGTGATGCGAGAACGAGTTGAGCATGAAGGGAAGTTTCATTTCTTCATGACGCAAGCGGGTTTCGGATCTGGCAGCGCGAGCGAGAACGCAGCAAAGCACCCGCTATTGGAGTTATCACCTGTGAAAACGTCGGACGGTAAGCCGATGCTATACAACGATGTTTTCCGAGTAGTGCACGATGCAGTCGGGCATTTGACCGGCGGCTTTAGTTTTTCGACTCGCGGCGAGTTCAATGCGATGCTCGCACACGCGTCGACGCTGCCGAAGGAAGCGTGGCCAGCGCTGTTTGCCGAGACGTTTGGGCAGAATGCGGTGTACGAGCTGACGAAGAAATTCGCAGACCAGAACATCTACACGAGCGACCACTTGGATTTGATCAGCGATGCGCTGAGCAAGTCGCACAAAGCATTCGCGTTCTACTCGCCGAATAGCGAAGCCGACAGTGATTGGCCAACGGGTGCCGGTCGGTTGCGTCGGCAACTGGATTCGCGATACGGGGTGACCTACAAAGACGGCGGGCTCGGTGAGTTCGTGTTTACGGATGATCTGACGAAGTCGCAAGGGCATTTCAATTTCGAAGTACCAAAAGACGGCGACGGCGACGGAAAAGTATTCGACGGCACGCCGCAAGAACAAACGGTCGCGCTGGCAGCAAAGCAGGTGATGCGAGCACGGAAGCTAGAAGCGATGCACGACAAGCCTGGACCGGCCGGACTGACAGCGGCAGAAGCGTTCGAAAAGGCCAAGGACGGTGGCACTGGGCAGTTGACTTACAAGCAAGCGGTGCACGCAACGTTCTTGTATACAGGCACGAATGCGCACGAGTGGACGTCGACGCCGGTGACCGGTTTCGAGCAAGTGACGGACGGCGAGCGCGACGCGGTTGTGCCAGTCTTTCAGCGACCCGGTGACTACACGGCGGCAGACGTGATTTTCAAAGCGGACGCGGGCGGCGGTTGCTGCGAGTTGTGCGGCAAGAACATCAAGAACGTTTACAGCATTCAGCACGACGGCAAGAAACTGTTGATGAATGTCGGTTCCGAGTGCGTGACGCATTTTCAGGCTGGTGAAACCGGCGAGAAAATGGCCAAAAAGAGCGCCACTGAAACGTACCGGAAATTGATCGACGGCGCGGAGATGGCTCAAAGCCTAGTAAGGGAAGCTGGTCGCAGGGAGGAAAAAACTCGAAACTGGCAAGGCGAGAGAACGGAGTACGTTTGGAAGACTGACAACGGCAATGAGATTTTCAAAGAGGTTTACGATCGCCTAAAGGAAGCTCGCAATTATGGAAAGGGAAAGGCAACGGCGACAAACGCAAAAGGTCCGTGGGGTGCTGGTGGTGCGCAAGAGTATTCGCTGAGTGATCGGATGATTAACACATGGGCGAAAGAAAAGCTGGAAGAAATGAAAGCCGCAGTCTACCAAGCGTCAGCGGTGTTGCGTGACTTCAAGTTCGAGCGTGAAGCGGCCAACATTGCTCGGGACTTGTTTATTGCAAACCACGTTGACGATTCGTTCAAGCGAGCGAACGTCAAAAAATCGTTCAGTCCAACGCACAAGTTCGATGAATCGAAGATCGTGCGAGATGACATTGGCCGGTTTGCCGATAAGGCTAGTCAATCGGCCGCGGCGGCTGATCCAGAGAAGGCTGCTGCGTTGTTGCGTCGAGTTAACCTTCCTGATCAACGCGCTAACCTGATCGACAACTTGCGTTCACAAGGGATGAGCAGTGAAGCGATTGCCGGAGCGGTTCAAGCGTCAAAGAAAAAGGCCGAAGATACCAAGCCGGTTGCAACGCAGCCGGAACCGGCAAAGCCAGAAGCAAAGCCAGAACCGCCACCGCGGCCACCGATACCTGAGCAATCGCCGGAGTCGGGGATCAATCAGATTAACGATGCGTCGCCGAAGTTGGCCGAATTGCTGGCGGCGAAGGGCGGATTCACAATGCAACCGATTGAGGGAATGAGCCCAGCGAGCGGTTTTGCGGTAGGTGAGCATCCGGAAGCGGAGTTGATTTTGAACAAGGATGACGCGACGCCTGAATCGATCATGCAGTGGCTGGTCGCTAATCGGTCGGCGTTCAATGATCCGCGAGCGCACGCCGGTGCGTGGTTGAATCAGGAAGATGGCAAGGTGTACCTGGACGTTGCGACAGTCTACGACAGCGAAGAGCAAGCGGCCAAGTCAGCGATGGACAATGGGCAGTTGGGAATATTTGATCTTGCCAGCGGCAAGACGATCACAACCATGTCTGCCGAGCAGCGTAAGCAATGGGAGAAAGATCGGGCGGATGCGTCGGCAACGTCGAATACGGTCAACTATGCGATCGCCAATGAGCCGACTACTGGCATACCGGCACACACGTTGTTGCTGGTTGATGGCATTGACGCTGATCATAATGGTGATGGGGTCCGACGCGTCGCGGGTGGGCGTGATGGGTTATCACGTGCCGAACAAAATACCGCGACTGAAGAACTTAACGGCGGATGAACGGCTGGTCGAATCGACGTTCGCGGATTGGTTCGAAGCCGATCCGGACGGCGCAGCGGCGGCGTACCGTAAAGCGATTGAATCGAATGCGTTGGGCGATGGTCCGACGATTTACAATACCGACGATGCAAAGATGCTGTCGAAGGATTACGCGAGCCGTAAAGAGAATCGATCGATGTACAATCTATCGGTTCACCAGACAGCGAACGCGATTGCAAAGCGGGCGTTTCTGAGCAAGCTAGATGAGATTGCGCAGATGCCTGAGGGTGAACGGCACGTGATGGTTACCGCTGGGGGATGCGCAAGCGGGAAGGGCTTTGCCTGCGGTAAAATACCGGAAGTTACCGAGTTAGTGGGTCGAAGCCCCAGCTGAGTAATCAAAAAATTCTTATAAAAATGCTTGACAACACCTCGCGAACTTTATAAGCTCCGCCATTGGATATGAATAAGCCACCCAGAACAGTGGATAAGATGTTTTTCGGATTTGCGGCCTGTTGAGTATGGGGATTGTTTCCGCTTACTTGCCGCTAATGGAAAACCTGCCGGTTTCATTACTGTTGTGACAGCCAATTTGAACGTTGCGCTAGAACGATCAAGTTAGGTTGGATCTATTGGCCATTTCGTTAATAGCGAGGATTACAGGATGCGTATAACTCTGCTGTTGTTAATTCACATTATTTTTGGAAATGTTTATTACGCTGAAGCTCAAGATCATGTTGATGTTTCAGGAAACGTTTCCTCAGATGGGATTGGGGTTGCATTCTTTAAAAGCGAAAAAATAGTAGATGTCCCAGGCGATCAATATACGCTTGAATTAGCAAATCGTGAATTAGCACCGATCGTGTTACGACTAGGGAAGTTACCAAGTTCTTGCTCGATGATTGTTCGCTTTCAAGCACACAATTGCGATTCAGAAACACTTCAATTACTGGTAATAGAAAGCTCATGTGGTTGTCTCGTTAGTGTAAATAATAAATTGACTTTAGAGCCTGGATCAAGCAAGCAATTGTCGTTTAAAATTACAGTGCCTGACGGGGAAGTCGATTTTGCAAGGAAAGTCACTGCTACTTTTCAGATCGGCGATTCTGATAAGAGAAGAATTCAGCAAATTGAGTTTGAAGGTAAAACGGAAAAGTTGTTTCACGTCGTTCCAAGTGTTGTCAACCTGGGTACAGCTATTAAGGTTGCTGGGCACGATTCGGCATCTACAGAGATATATTTGGAGCCGCGTTTCGGCGATGATTTGCGGAAATTCAAGATTACACTTACGGATAGGCTTATCGAGAGTTGGTCC
>JANNNN010000070.1:0-5513 GCA_031398555.1 Planctomycetia bacterium
GGAATTTTAAGTTGACTCCAGATTTGGATGGTGTGTTCGCGGGGTGATGACGTGTCGCGTGACACGCCTGGGGTAGCATCGCCTGTGGTGATCAGCCTCTGGGTGTGGTTTTGAAGGTAAAGCTGTGCTGAGTACATGATCCGGTCGCCAGCGCTCGCCAATTCTGCACGCCATGGGCCCTCATGTGTCCCGCCTCCTAACACGACCACGGCGGCGAGTCGACCATCGCGTTCCGGTCGATAGGCCTCGACGCTTGACTCCAGTCGGCGTGTGCCCCATTCGGCTAGCGGCGTGGTTGTAAAGAGCATGAATGCGAACCAGATCAACCATGCCGGAAGGGCTCTACGAAGGCTACTAACAAACGAAAGCTGCAAACAAAATGCGGTGTAAATCAGCCATCCAAAGCCGATCGGTTGCACGAGGCGAATCATGGTTTTTTCTGCGCCACTTTTGCCAGCCGACAATAGGCCGATTGAAATGAGCAGACATCCAAGAACAACTGTGGTAAGCCAGATGCGCTTCCACGTGACTTGCGATTTATAGACGGGGGAGCTTTCGCCAACACTTTGCATGAGAACTTCTAGCTGGATTGAAGGAGGTTACAGTAGGGCTTCGAGGATGCGATCAAACGGCACGGAGTTGCAGCAGCCGTAGTGTGGATCTTGCGTGAGACGTTTACGAATCAGTTTCGGCGAAGAGAGGCCGCAAAGAAACCGTGCTTGCTGCCGTGCATCTCCGAGGGCTTCTGGATGTTGTTTGGATAGATTTCGGAGAGCGGTCATCGCTGAATCGCCGACTCGTGGAAAACGTGGTTCCGCCAGGGCTCCAATAATGGCCCCATCGCATACACTGCAGTGGCCACAACCATCCTGCATGGGTTGCCCAAAGTGCTCCGCGATAGCAGCCGATTGACAGCGATCGGCGCACATCAGTTCGAACACCTCCTCGAGCCTCGCCAATTCACCGATCTCTCGTTCCAGAGTGTATTGGTAGAGTTCTTGAGTCAACAACTCGAGCTCACTTAGTTGCTCAAGTTTTCGGTAACCGTGGACTAGACCGCTGACGTCCAATTCTATCCAGCCCTGCTCAGCGAAATAGTCCAACATTTTAACTATCCGGGCTCGATCGCACTTTAGTCGATCAGCGGCTTGTGGCAGACTGATCTCAAATCCAATCTTTTTCTTTACTGTCAAAGCAAGCACTGAAGCAGCGAAAGCGCGGCGTTCACCTTCCAATTTCTGAAGCATTTTCGCCGAAGAAGTAAGTGGCTTGAATTTGTAACACTCGTACCGGGGCGATGTCGATTCGAGCAGTCCTTGCAATTCAAGATACGTGAGCAGAGTTCGCACTACGGAATCTCGCATATCTGTTTCGTAGGCAAGCGAGTAATAACTGATAAAGAAATTCTGAGGTTGCCCACGAAGCACTTCAACGAACTGACGGATAGCCGCAACGCTTGGCGTATCGCCATACGGGAAATTTTCGAGTACTGCACGATCTTCTGGAACTAGAAGCGTTTCACAAATTGCCTTGTCGCCGTCACGGCCGGCGCGTCCAATTTCCTGAGCAAGGTTCTCGATTGACTTGGGCGGATTGTAGTGATAGATATTGCGAACATTGGCTTTATCGACGCCCATTCCAAAGGCGATTGTTGCGACGACGATACCTTCGTCGCATGCCATGAACCAATCTTGAACTTCGTTGCGTACGGAGTCTTCTAGCCCGGCGTGGTAGGCTCGCGCGGGTAAGCCTTCGCGTTCGAGCAGCTCAGCGACTTCGACCGCCGTTCGTTGGAGTGTGACATAGATAATCGTTGGCCCGGGCAGTTCAGGCTTCTTTAATCGCTTCAGCAGGGTCGTTGTTCGACTAGCCGTGGTGCAAGGGGTATAACGGAGAGTGAGGTTGGATCGATAAAAAGGAGTTTGAATAGCACAGGACCGTTCGATAGAGAACTCACGGCAAATGTCATCGAGGACGGCTGGAGTCGCGGTTGCGGTCAGCGCCAAGAATCGTTCGGCTTTGAGCTCACTAGCGATTCTGGCTAGTTTCAAATAGTCGGGGCGGAAGCTATGCCCCCACTGGCTAATGCAGTGGGCTTCGTCAATCGCGAACATCGAGATGTGCAAACCGTTGATGAATTCGCGAAAGCGTTCGTTGAAGAATCGTTCCGGTGCGACGAACAATAATTTAGCCTTGCCTTCGCGGACGGCTTGCATGGCCGCTCTGGCATCTGCGGCCGACTGCGTAGAATCGAGTCGCGAGGCGAGGATTCCACGTGCGGCCAGTTGCTCGACTTGATCTTTCATCAGAGCCAGAAGCGGTGAAACGACCAGCGTCAAGCCGTCGAGTAACACGGCGGGCAATTGATAACAAAGTGATTTGCCGCCTCCAGTGGGGAAAATTGCTGCCGCTGATTTACCGGCGAGTAGACGGTCGATGACTTGGGCTTGACCATCGCGAAAATTATTCAAACCGAATTGCGTACGTAGGATGTGTAGTGGCTCAGCCGATGTGGATATTGTCACGCCTAAGTCCTTGGTGAGATTGTATAAGGTTAACCAGCCTAAATCGCAAGTTGAGCAGCGGGCTCACTCTCCCGACTTTCGTGCGTCACGGACGCGGCGGGTCGTGGCGAAATTTTCCAAATTTTTGATTGCAGTTTGCACTTCCACTTGATCAATATCGTTAAGATTTCGCTTACCGCCAAACCTCAATCGATAGTAGCTCTGTGTTAGCACACTTAACCATTCATTGGATGATACCACTCCTTTTTGATGCACTAAAAAGTCCGCTGCTTCGCGAGTTAGTTCTTGAGGCGTTTGTGCATCATCGCGTTCGAATCCAAATCTCTGCAGAACACGTACACAGCGCGCGAAGAACTCTTGATTAAAATCTGAGCGGCGTGCGCGCATGCCGATTCGTTTGGCGAGCCTAGGGGCAATACTTGGCAAATTCGCAATCAACTGCCAAAGTAATACGAACCCGATTCCGATCGCTGTTACAAACAACGCGAGTGGCCACGCGAACTCGATAGAGCCCCCTTCGGTTCCGAATCGGCCCGACATGAGCTCTTCCTTGAGTTTTGCCCACTGCACAGCCACTTGCGCATAGATATCCTTGCTGCGTTCGGAAGGGAGTGCATAGATACTCTTCTCACCCGTCAACTCCCGACCTTCAAGTACGTATCCTTTCCAAAGCTTATCCGCATAGTCAGTGATCTGATTTGGTTGATCAATGACATCTCCGGCGCTTGTACTGGGACTGGGGTCAAAGCGAATCCAGTACTCCGAGTTGGGAATGGTCCATTGTTCGTATTCCGTTCCAACCAGTTCTCGGGACGAAAATCTAGCTTCTAGCCAAGCGTGAGCGTCCTTCTGACGAACGTGAAAATACTTACCATAAGTGTTGAACTCACGCGGCTTGTAGCCGACTACCAATCGCGAGGGAATGGCGCTTTGACGAAGCATAATGAGCATTGTGGATGCGAAGAACTGGCAATGTCCAGCTCGTCGATTGGCAACAAAGTCTTCCACTGGATCGAGTTTAGGATCGGCGTTTGCGGTTAGATCGAGCGAATACTTGAACTCTCCAGCTTGGCTAAAGAACGTTTCAATGGCTTTCGCCATCGCCAAGTTTTCGCCTTCAGATACACTTGCTTCATTGATGATGCGCGTTCGAAGACGCTCCACGCTAGGGAAATCTTGAAAATTGCAATCGAGAAGATTTGCCATGTTCTGATGCAAAAACTGCGGCAGACTCGCTGAATCGTGGACAGGTAGCATGGGAGTAATGTCTAACTGCCGACCATTTAAATACTCAGTGCTCCCGATTATGTAGGACGGCACATGACGTTGCTCTTCGTCTTGCATATCAAAAGATAGCAGCTGAGTATAAGGATTGATCTTCGCGTAAGGTAATCGACCTCCCAGCGGCAGAAATGTTGGGGGTAAAGTAAAGGAGTTAGTGTGGCAAGTTGGCAACAAATCGAACTCAACGCGCACGCGGTCGCGATTTTTTGTCGCATCCGCGGCTAAACGGGTGCTCGTAGGAATCGGTTGGAAAGCAAAGCCGGTTGGGGGCTGTGAAAGAAACCACTGCGTGGTATCGCCCGTTCGCCTGAAGCGATCGTAGACACGGGCTCTAATGTACGGGCCCTCCGTAATCGCGTAGCCATCTCCTGTTACGTCATCAGTTAGTTTCACTCGCAACACCGCAGTCGGATCCTGCAACGCGCGGCCAACTTGACCAAGGGTCATCGTGTCTGGCAAACCAACTTGGGCTTGTTGATTGAATTTTGGACGATAACCGCCAGCGGTCGTACGCGGCATGCAGTAGAAAAAAAGTGCCGAAAAGGCGATCGCACCAAAGCCTAAGGGAATAGATTGAAAGATTCGGCGAAATCTGGTCGTCGCGTAGCCCTCAACATTCGAAACCAACTTCGATTCTACAACGACCTTAAGTTCTTCTTTTCGCATAATCGATTTTACGAAACGAGCGAACAAGACCTCCGCGAGCTTGGGCATCGGTACTTCGATGGTCGGCGAGATCTGAACAAGCGTAGCGTAGCGTGAGAAATGAAACAACGATGAAACCCACAGCAAGACTATCGGCAAAAGCAGAATACCAAAAAGCAGGTTGTCGTTCACAAGCGCTGCGACCATGATTTCAAGCAACAGAAAAATCGCCAGCTGCTCAAAGACTCGCAAGTTTTTACGCTGCATGAACAAAACGGCTTCGGGAAAAACAAGCAGTCCCGCTACTGCTTGTAATTGGCCGCTTTCGGAAGGTACTCTAAATGTGTTGTAAATATAGCTGCCTATGGCGAAGACCGTTCCCGCGGTCATCGCAATAAAAATGCCCCATCGGTTGAGAGCGAACAACTCCATCGAGTCCACTAACACAAACGCCGCAACACATGCGACTATTATAAATAGGGGGAGGAATACACTTCCACTACCATACGAGACAAGCATCGCCGTCAGTATGGCAATCATCGCGAAGTGGAGCGTCATTATCGATCGCAGTTTTTTTACATTGACAGCATCCATGGCTTTCGATCCTTTCATCGCACATCGAGATCGACTGTATTCGCAGCCTATTATCCACACTTCGAAACGTGGCTGTTCCGATTTCTAGCTTAATCGAGTTACTTTTTTGACCGGATCTTGCGGCCCTTTGGGCTGGGGCGGCCCAAAGTGCCCGCCGTTCATCCAGCCCGGCCCAGCGGGCCGGGGAACGGACCGTGCAGACGGTTCGCAGGCCCAACGGGCCGACAGTTCCATTCACCGGTCCCGCGTCTGCGAACGTTCGGCCCGTTGGGCCTATGTAAATTTTTTGAATGGATTTCCCAGGGCCTTCAACTCTGGCTAGGTGAATTGCTGCCCCCTTGGGCCGGGGCGGCCCAAAGGGCTAGCCGTTCATCCAGCCCGGCCCGGCGGGCCGGGGAACGGACCGTGCAGACGGTTCGCAGGCCCAACGGGCCGACAGTTCCATTCACCGGTCCCGCGTCTGCG
>JANNNN010000155.1:0-1361 GCA_031398555.1 Planctomycetia bacterium
CATGCTCCGCTACTCAGCATTACAAACTGGGCCGTGTCATATCCGCTCGCCAACGTAAAACAAAGTGCTAAGCAACACGTAATCAATAAAGCGATCTGCTTTCCGAAGGCAATCGTCGCTGTCATTGCGCACAAAACAATAGGGACGACTTCTGCCCGCCATGGATCGGGGGTTGTCAATCGACACAGGAAATAGACCGCTACAACCAATCCCAGCAGACGAGCGAGTTTCGCGGAGTCGGTGACTATCGTGCGATCGAACTGGTAATAGATGTAGAATCCGCACAACACGTACATGGCCATGACCATTCCTAAGAACGCGAGTCCATGGATGAACGTTTCGCCCATACTCAATTGCTTAATCCATGCATCATGCTCAGCCCGTAACAAGGGGATGTCGTTTTCGGATGACATCGGTTGTCCAGGCCGGGCTAGCGTGCTGACCATTGGGGAATAAGAAATAATTGCATCTTCAACCGAGGCTTCTGCTTTTTTCCGAGATTCTTCGCTGAGGTCTTGGCGATAAACTAACGTCGGGCCACCGGCAATTTTTTCGAGTCCCGGAATCAGGAAAATGGTTACCATCCGTGCCAAGATAGCTGAATCTGGATTCGTGAAAGCGGCTTGGAATGCGTCTTGGATCTTCTGAGGTAATTCGGCAGAAACTTCCGCAAAACGAGCCCTCGTAACATCGACCACTGAGTCATTTTTTGGTTGCCCCGTTGGAAACACCTTGATCGATCTTTGGTTCCCCTGATCCGTGTCGTGCCCCAACGATTTAAGAATCCCGGTGTCTGCTATGGGATTAAGGACCGAACGCAGAGCCTCATCGAATTTCTCCGATTGCCCAGTTGCAGTTAGAACACTCCTCAAGGCTCGAAGCGCGTCCTCAGGTGCAAGCACTTGTTCGCTGCCTATTTTCGGTAGAAACCTTGCCAGCGTTCCCTTTTGTTCTTCTGAAAAATCTGCATAGGGTTGGTCGCCTAGCAGCAGTAAAACCTGCTGCTTAAGATCGCTCTGAAGTTGCGATAACGGCGAAAGTGGTGAATGCGGTAGCAGGTGGTTTTCGTAGTAACACAGTGAATCGCGGCGTTGCTGATCGCGCAAAACGGCGGTCTTGGTAATGTCCACCATATCAAACGGCACTCGAGCCACGATAGCTCGCTGGGGAATGTCGCCTTCGCGAAATGAGAAGGCTGGTTGCCACCCGCGTTGGATTAGCAAAATTGCGACGGCAGCAAGAAATGCGGAACCGATCCGCAACAGCACCGCTCCGGTCAGCATGTCGCGAAGCCAAGTGCTAAGCTCGCTGGGCTCCATTTGAAGTGAAGCCACTCGCTCACTGCGCGTGCGTTTAGTATT
>JANNNN010000157.1:0-3240 GCA_031398555.1 Planctomycetia bacterium
CCTCGCTGGGTAACGACCGAACGCTGCAGCGTGTCGATCGTCATGTCGCCGATCGAAATCGTTTCTCTCGCCGCACGTTTCGCCAAGGCGGCTGAGCGCACCTGAAAGCGTCGCTTTAGCGGATGAAACTGAGGCTGGTAGCCGAGATGCGACTTCCCGATCCAGCCCGTCGCGTACTGAGCGTCTTTTAAATAGTTGGCGATCGTTTTCTCATTGATCGACAGTCCAAAGTTCTTTACCGCCGACTCAGCCGGTCCTGGATTGAACTCATGACCAAAGCGTTGTTGATAGCGTCCTGTCATAAACCCCGCCCGCGTCGGACTGCAATACGGTCCGCTCACGTAACCGCTGGTCATGCGAACTCCGTTGGTGGCCAGCGAATCGATATTCGGAGTTGGAATTTCTTTCGTAAAACCCTGGCACCCCAACTCTCCCCACCCCAAATCGTCCGCCAGAATCACCAGCACATTCGGCTTGCCATCCGCCGCCCGCAACGTAACGCCTTGAAGCAA
The DNA here is from genome assembly GCA_031398555.1 of Planctomycetia bacterium. Taxonomy (GTDB): domain Bacteria; phylum Planctomycetota; class Planctomycetia; order Pirellulales; family Pirellulaceae; genus Aureliella. The sequence continues at coordinate 513 of JANNNN010000157.1, forward strand.
TCCTATGAAACACAATACATGCATGAAGAGCTTCATCATGAACTTCCTTAGGTCAAACCCAGTATGAGAGGATGGAAACAGTTCGATCGGTTTTCCATGTTTTAACCAATCTGGAAACTACGTGCCTCTAGGCAACGGATGAAAAAGTAACTCAGTGCGTTAGTTTTGCACTGCTGACCTAAGCCGACCAGTCCCAGGAGCTGACCTACGTCGACATCGAGACCTTCCTGACGAGCTTATGATCGGCCACCGATGCTGGTTGTTCTCGTAAGCGAATTCGAACCCATCACAATCTGCGATTATCATCCTCGGAATTGTTGTAGCTTGTATCGTCGTGTACGTCGTCTCCGTGGTGTTGGGCTATGTACCTGCGCCAATGTTGCAATGAGACTGCACGCTCGCTCCTGCTACGCTTAGCTGGCTCGAAGCCATGTCTCACCGCTGCCCCAGCCCGAAAGCGACAGGGATGTTACGCACTCGTTCGCGGACCAATGGTAAGCTGGCGCAACTCCTCGTGCGCCCGTTCCAAGTCGCGGGCTACACTCTTTGCATCTCCCAGCGAGTCACGTAAGAAATGACCTCAGACGCAACAAGCTCAACCACTCCGAATCGCAAGTAAAACTAGAGTGCAAACTCGCTGCGCCCGCTCAGCCTTGCATTTCGGCCCATACTATGGATCTATAGGCAATGCCAAACGCGGAACACGCCTTGAATCGCCGATAACCATAAAATGCACCTAAGCCGACGGGTAGAAGGGTTGCATCGGCTCTGCGTTATGCCACACTGACGTTTGCAACGATTTGTGCGTCCGACGCGGCGGAGGAACTGTTTCACTCAACTTGTTCAAAAAAGTCTAATAGTGAGAATTCCGGTCGATTGTCCTCGTTGTGGGGCACGCTATTCAATAAAAACCTCGTCTGCTGGCAAAAAGTTCAAATGCAAGTGCGGGAGTGTACTCCGTGCAACCAGTGACTCTACTCCGGTCGAGACTGGAACGAAGGTTGCTTCGCCTAAGGTGCCAGCTAGTAATCCATGCATGGGTGAAGGCAGTTTCTTGCATGCTCTTTCAGATGCTCAGGCTTCAGCACAAACCGCAGAGCCGGCGAGCGTTGTTTCCAAGGCATCCCGCGAGGCTCTCCGGTTCAGTTTGACCACTGCCATGGGCCCGTATGCCGGCCGACTGAGCTTCATTGGGCTGACAATCATCGTGCTGTTTCTTGCGAATGGGCTACTACTGGCATTCTCAATCTCGCCTATCACAGCTGCGCTAATGTGGTCGCCCCTCGCGATTTTCGCTGTTTTCTATGCGGCCATTGCAGTCGATTCAAACAAGATGCTGGTTGAGATCGATGATCATCAATTGGCCATTCGTTTCCTAAAACGCCTTCCTTGGCCGGTTCGAGAAGCGCGCTATCCGCTTGAATTGATTCGCCGTGCATACGTTGAACACAGAAGAGTAAGGAAGCCGTTTTTCTCCAGTGCTCATAGTAACGACACTGAGACATCGTACAGAAGAGTAAGGAACCCGTTTTTCTCCAGTGCTCGGCGTCGGCGTGTCGAATACGTCTACGCGTACTGTGTGATGGTGCAACTAAGCGGCAATCGCTGGCCAACATGTATTGCCACGTTCGAAGACCAAGCGATAGCCATCTCAATTGTCGACTTCATGGAAAGCAAAACGATGCGCAGATGAAACCAGCAATCGACCAGCGCAGCAGTTGCGTTGACATTCATCGGACGCTAAACAAACCCATCAATCGCCGGTTGCTTCGGTCACGTAAAGCCGCAGTCCAAAATCGCCGAACCAAAAATGGACCGAAGCGTGAGAGGCCATCAGACCGGCCAGCGACGCATTGCAACCGAGCATCTGTATATCACCTTGGGAGTTGCTCGATCGATTCCTGGCGATGCCAGCGGGCCAAAGCATCGAACGAGCCATCGAGCGCTATACAAAAGTTATTGGCGGTGAGCAGCGCAGCACATCAACTGTTAAGAATCGGCTAAGTCTGCCCAGAAATATTGTCTAGCACTTAAGGCTGATGCATTAAACGATAGACTGTTGTTAAGTGGTAGGTAAAGGCATCAAAAAGATCTCTAATTAAGGCATTGGGCACATTATGGCCACCAAACTTCGCGCCACTTGTGAGTCACATTTCTTGATTGAGTGCCGAGCCTGCAGTCGTCCGCTAAGGGTGCCGAAGAATCTAATCGACGAACTGGTTGTTTGTCGTCACTGCAACTTCGAGTTTGTTGCGTTCGATCCGTCGTCGCCGTCAACGGCTGTGGCAAGCGCTGATTTCTTTATTCGCCGCGTAGACGAATTGCTCGCAAAATGCAGCAAGGATGAGATCTCGATTAGCCGAATTAGTCAGAGGGATTGATTTCCCAATGGAAGCTAGCAGCCGTATGCGAATTTCACGGCGCAAACTGGAATACCGATTTGGCCGAACAGTGGGGATCTGGATTGGATAAGGCAATTGAACAAATGATCCTCGGCTATAAAGAACTGTATCACGTCAAGCACAGACATCACTTCTGACGCCATTTTTGACTTGTTTGCAAGGCATTGGGCGCGGGTCCAATTACTAGTAGATTTCTCACAAGACAGCAAGCAAGATGGTCTCGGAAGTCTACTGTTGCTTGCCTATTTGTTAGGACGGTTGCGTGGCACTGTAAACTTCAAAGCTGCTCGATTCGTCGATCATTCTCCATAAAAAGAGCGCAACTA
>JANNNN010000213.1:0-1932 GCA_031398555.1 Planctomycetia bacterium
AGTTGCAGCGTCGCAGCGGAAAACTCTGAACGACGAACATGCTTCAGTGGAATCGTAAGCTGCTCGTTCGCTCCAACTTCCCAAACTTTGTTTTCGGCGGCGATCACTGTAAGTGGAGCAGACTCAAAACCACTGACCGATACTGGCACATCTGCGACAAGTCTAGGCTCGGGAATTTCGCTCCAAGAATCTGGCACCGGCCACTTCATTTCAGCCATACGGCAAGGACGGCAGACTGTCTGTCCATGAATTGTGGCTCGCCCTAAGAACTTTGCATTTGCGATCGCCCGCGGAGCGTCAGCAGCAGCGCTGATCAACATGATGCCACGCGATTTACCGGCGGCGATCTTCAAACCTCGAGCGGAAACACCTTCCGGCAAGCCTTCCATGCTCAATTCAATCTCGCCATCAAACCCGTCACGGCGAATCGCGACTACTTCCATTGCAAGCGTTGCTCCGCCGCGAAGCGCGATTGGTTTCGAAAATGCAGCTCGATCACCATTTCGAAGTTCCATGTGCAAGGGCCAAGCGACCAAAGCAAAATCAGGTGCGGCTGGACGAATCACTAAACGATAAATGTTGCGAGCATCATTGCGAGTTCCTCCAAACAGATCGGTAACCTGTAAGCGATGAACACCATCTTCTTTGATTTCCAGTTTGCCGAGTACATCGGCAGATCCCGCGTCATAAGGCGGCCCGTCGTACGCGTATCCGTTGCTGGAAGGTTTCATCGGGCTTGCGATATCGGTGTACTCGGCAACATCGGTCCAGGTTTGGGCTGTGCCTTCCCTCATTGCTCGTTGCACTAATATCGAAGCATCCGTCGGCAACCCAAGTCGTTCCGAAGCCAATTCGATCCACCACACTTCACCTTTCTTGGCAGCGAATTCATAACAATCCACATCTGCCGCTGGAAAGAAGTTGGCTGCGATGTCGCATGGCAAAGTGATCTTCTGCGACTGGGTGGGCGAGTTGGGCTCGACTTCGGCAAGCACTGCTTTTTCTGCGAGTCCTGGGGGCGGCAATGAAAATGAACTGACTGACTTCGTCGATGTAAACACCGGCAGCGGTGCCGCCGAGGGGACTTCTTGCAGCGACAAGCGATAAAAGAACTCGCTGCCCCCGCGGAAAGTCAGCTCGTGGATTTTGATCACATAACTGCCATTGGTCGGGGCGGTGAAATCGAGCAAGCCGCCGCGTCGTTCAGCTACCAAGTCCTGTCCATTTACATCGGCCAGAATCAGCACCGCGTCTAACTTCGAATCAATCCCCTTGGCGGCACAGTTGATGATGTATCTCGAACCCTGCTTGGCGACGAAGCGATAATGGTCCACCGATTTGGCAGTCATGACTCCGTTGCAAATCGAGTTGATCGAAAGCTCCATCGCAGTTGCCAGCGACGTGTTGGGCGACTTTTGAACCGCTTCGACTAAAGTATCCACCGAGAAGACTCTCGATGACGAAATGCCAAGTCGTGTCATGACTCGGGCTTCGTAGATCCCAACTGGGCAATCATTGGCGATGGACACGACGTATTTGTTTGGTTCAGGCCTGCCCGCCGCGTCAACTTTGAGAGTCGCTTTCACTCGACTGTCTGAGAAGTACATTTCGTCCGAATCTTCGATGTTCTCGCCCGTAATTTTGATTTCGACTTGCGAACCCACAGTGCCGCCCATTGGCATGGTTGTTAACAGGCGTGGTGCAGGCAGGCCGACGGACTGCGCGAACGCGTTCGGAGTGGAGGACAAAAAGACTGACAGGAAGATCGCGCTCGCGAAAAAGCGGTAAATAAATTTCATCGCTCGCATGTTCGTTGCTTTGCTAGGATGTGCTATCTCGAAATTCGATAGGGAAGACACAGGCTGGAAGCCTATGCTACGGATGCAGTGCAGCTCACAGGCTGGAAGCCTATGCTACGGGTGGTTTCTTGAT
>JANNNN010000552.1:0-5179 GCA_031398555.1 Planctomycetia bacterium
CCCATCTGATCGATCACAGGGCGGCTTGTCTCGAGCGCACTGCTCACAATATCGGCTAGTGCCACGTTCTCCATCCGCAACTCGACCTTGCCCCGCGTAATGCGAGAAACATCCATTAAGTCATCTACTAGGCGAACCATCTGCTCAAGCTGTCGCTCAATCATGCTGCGAGTTTGCTCGACAACGACTGCGTCGTTCTCCATTAACTTCATTACCTGCAGTCCATTGCGAATCGGTGCCAATGGGTTCCGAAGTTCGTGAGCAAGCGTTGCGAGAAATTCGTCTTTCTTTCGATCAGCTTCCGAAAGATTTGATGCCAACATACGCAGCGCATCGGCCACCTCTCGCTCCTTCGTGGTGTCACGTACTTCGATCACAGTGCCAATCGCCACGCCGTCTTTATAGATCACCCGAGCATTGCATGTGACCGGAAAAGCTTCGCCGTTTTTGCGAAAAAACAAGTCTTCATGGTCTCGAACTTCGCAATCTTCAGGCAAGGCACGGTCAAGCGGGCACTCCGACACAGGATAGGGCGTTCCATCGGGCCGGTGATGATGAATCAAGTCATGCAGAATACTGCCTTGGACTTCTTCTACTTTAAATCCCGTCATCTGCTCTGCGGCAGGGTTCATGAACGTACAACGACTCTTCTCGTCCATCATGAAAATTGCGGTAGTCGCGTTGTCGGTGATACTCTTTGTCAGATCAAGTTGAAACTGCAGCGTCTCCTCAGCCCGCTTGCGCTCGGTAATGTCTGTGCAGGCACCAAGAAGGTTGCTTACCTCGCCAGTATCGGTCCGCTGCAATTTTGCCCGATCGTATAACCATCGGACTTCTCCGTTGGGCCAGACTACCCGGTACTCCAAATCGAAATCGGCTCCGTTTCGACAAGCTTCCAGGGCGGCCGCCAAAGACCGCAAATCGTCCGGATGAACGCGCTTAAGGAAATCTGCTGTTGTACGAATTGGCTCATCTGTCGGAACCCCAAACAGTCGTTTAAGATTGTCGTCGAAGATCAAGAACTCATCCGTGGCAGCATTCCATAGGAATGTTCCTGTGCGGGACGCAGCGATTGCCGCTGCGAGAAGTTGATGGCTCTGCCGCTCCTGTTCCTCGGCGCGGCGCAGATCATCCTGGGCACGCTTCATTTCGCTGATGTCCGTGTTCGTTCCAAACCAGCGCACAACGTTGCCTGATTCGTCCCTAACCGGAAAGGCTCGACTCAAGTGCGATCGAAGCTCGCCATCACGACTTCGCAGGGGGAAAACATCTTCCCAGGGCTGACCTAGTTCAAGCGAATTTTTCCATTTGGAAACCACCCGCGGTAACTCAATAGGATCGTGGACAGTTTCCCAACCCCAACCCTGCATTTGGTCGAAAGTCGTGCCGGTGTAATCGTACCAGCGGGAGTTGTACCAGAATATATAACCATCAGGTTCCGCCATCCAGCACAGAAGCGGAATCGACTCGGCCAGCACTCGGAACTGCTCTTCGGACGCCCTGAGTTCCGCGTCCTTACGATGACGCTCGCTAATGTCCCGAAATACAAGCACACAGCCGAAGACTTCGCCATTCCTTGCACGAATCGGCGCAGCGCTATCGTCAATGGGTCGCTCAGAACCGTCTTTAGCAATTAGTAATGTATGGTTCGCAAGCCCAACGATAATACCTTCTTTCAAGGCCCGAAACGCCGGGTTTTCTACCTGCTGCCGAGTCGTTTCGTTCACAATGTTGAAAACGGTATCGAGTGACTTGCCTAAGGCGTCTGCCAGGGTCCAAGCCGTTAGAGACTCGGCAACTGCGTTCATATTCGTGACGTTGCCATCAACATCAGTGGTAAAAACTGCATCTCCGATGCTGGCCAGCGTCGTCTGCAGTTGCTCGCTCCGCTCGGCGAGTTCCTTTACCGACCTGCTTAACTCTGCAGTTCGCTCCGCCACTCGCAACTCCAGATTCGCATTCAATTCAAGAAGTTGCTGCTCGGCATTCTTGTGAGCGACAATTTCCAGTTCGAGTTCAGTCGGCGACCGCATTGCCAAGACTGCAGGAGCCACGCGGACGAGGGCAAAGACTGTGGTCCATGACACCATCGCCGTGAGAAGTTTGAATACTCCGGCAAGTCTATACGCGGGCCACCAAAATATGATCGCCTCCATGAGGTGCGTTATACCGCACAGGACAATGAAAGCCGTAAAGAGAAGGAAAATCGAACGGAACGGCAGGTCTTTGCGACGAGCGATGAAGTACCCCAAGACAATCGGAATGGCGAAGTACGATGACCAAATCCCGATGTCCGACAAGATGTGTAACCAGCCATGACCCGACGTCCACCGTCCGCAAGACCAGCGAGCTGGAAAGTCGGATGTGTCAAACAAGTGAGTCAGAAATTCCATCGCGTCTACCTGGGGAAGAGAAAACCACTTTTAGCAAAGTGGCCTACGGACACAAAGTGCTCGACGATCGATCGCACAGACACAAAAAGCACTTCGCAATTTTTAGCTTCAAAATAGTGAGACGACAGCGACGTCCGATGGCGGTAGGCTGCAGTCGAAACCATCGACTGCTTGAAAAGGATACCAGAAAACACGAATTTCGATAAGCATGTGAAGATGCGTTGGCCCTTAACGTCAAAGAGTTGTGATGCAGATGAACTCTCCATTTCTGCCCGAAAGCTCGTTAAATGGCATGTGCTAAGAAAGCCACAAGCGGAAATTAACTACACACAACGAGTAGCGAGATTCATATGACTCGCGAGATAGCTCACTTCCAGCAGTTTGCTGCAGCCTTGGAGACCACCCTAAGTTTCGCCCAGCGGTTGGACGAATCTCAACCCTCAATCCACCTGTTCGTGTAACAATTGTTTCACAAGATCGCAAAAAGTCTTCGCTGAAAAAGGTTTGGAAATAAGTGCTTTCACGCCAGCTTCGCCAGCGTGAGCGCGGAGCACCTCGTCAATAAATCCCGATGCGACTATCACCGGTAAGTCTAGCCGGATTTCGCGCACTTGCCTGGAAACATCTAATCCAGACAGGCTTGGCATGTTGTAGTCAGTTACTACGACATCGAAATTGTTTACGCTGGCCCGAAGGGCAGCTAATGCTGTCAGCGGGTCGGAGTAGCCACGCACTTGAAATCCGTAATACCCGAGCAAGTTTACAATTGACCGAATCACCGTTTCGTCATCATCTATGAAGAGAATTCTGCAAGTAGGAGCAACAGGCGATACAGGATTGGCTATAGCCGAAATGTTTTCCAATTCAAAAGGCGCTACGACACGCTGTAAGCCAAGCTCGGTTTCATTTGAACTCGCGGGAGGAAAACAGATCGTAAACGTCGTACCATGGCCGAGTTGGCTTTTAACAGTAATTTTGCCACCATGGGCATGGATGATTCCGTGCACAACCGCGAGCCCCAACCCGGTTCCTTCGTCAACGGGTTTAGTGGTAAAAAAAGGATCAAAAACCCTGTCTATTACCGCTTCTTCGATACCCGGACCATCATCGGAAAATGTCAGTCGAATCACTTTCGTATCCGATTCGGCAACTCCAGCTTCGGTCGTGGACGTAACAGTATCGAGGTGAATTTTGATTGTGCCGGATGTGCTTTTAATCGCTTGTGCTGCGTTGGTGGCTAAGTTAATCAGAACCTGCCCAATCTGCGTGGAATCCGCAAAAATGTTAGGCACGTGCTCGGCACTAGTGAACAAAAGGAGAATACGGGCTGGCAACGTTGATCTGAGAAAGCGAATGTGTTCCTCAATGACCGGTGCTAAGGAGATTGACTTGCGATCGGTAGGTTGTCGTCGGCAAAATGCGAGCAGCTGCTTTACCAGGTCACGACCGCGCTCACTAGCTTTCTGAATTGCTTCAACGCAGTGGTGCATTGAAAAGTCCGACTGGCTCGTGTGGACACGAGCCAGTTCAGTGTTGCTAAAGATAACAGCTAGAATGTTATTGAAGTCATGTGCAATGCCCCCGGCGAGCGTTCCCAGAGCTTCCAGCTTCTGAGATTCACGGAGCTGGGATTCAAGAGATGTTTTTGCAGTTTCTGCTCGAATTCGCGCGTCAACGTCCAAAACCACTACGCGAAGGGAGGTCGCTGCAATCGGTCCTGAAGCGTGTGAGACCGAAAGTTGGACCCAACCGAGAGTACTGTCACTCTTCAATACCCGCACTTCGCACGTTTGCGGTTCGGAGGAAGCGATGCATCGTCTGCGAAGAAAGTAAAATTCGTCCTGGTCTTTTTCGCAGATAAACTTGCTAAAAAGTTTCAGAAGCAAACAACTTGGGGTCGTGCCCAACATCTCAGCAAATGTGCGATTGGCTTCTTGAATCAGTCCACCGTCGCAGACAATGCAATAACCGACCGGCGCACGGTCGTAGAGGTCAAGATAACGTTGGCGAGACTCTTCCAGGGCTAATTGCGTCTGGCGAAGTTCATGATTTTGCATTTCCAATTCGATTTGGTGAACATGCAATTCATGGATGGCACTCAAGCCTGCTTCGGTTGAGAACTGTAAGTCATTGTTCGGTGTGCCTTCGGATATCTCTTGGTAAACCTCAAGTGCCCGCTCGCGCAGTGAACTACTAGGGAGCGGTAAAGAGTTATCTCCATCATCAATTCGTTGAACTGTCATGATTGTGCATCCCTTCGTTCGGTAGTTGCAATCCGGTAAACGAAGGCAGAATCGTTCTTCAGCGCACTTGCGGTAATTCGCACGAAGTGGCTTTCAGAACTCTTGGACAGCCGCTGCGTTTCGTACTGCTGCAATATCTATGACTGGCAAAGCTGTGCGAGTCTAAAGAATCTCCACGCGTGCTAGACATCAACCATACTGGAAAATGCGGCAAGTTGTGGTCGAGAGTTTGCGAATTGCAGTTTTATTTTGACTTTACTTTAATTGCACAAGTGCTGGCATTGATGAGAAAGTGCCTCGCGCGATCTCGCGATTGTTGCCAATAGCGCTGCAGGCGTCAGTACGACAATAGATCAATAGGCGGGCGAACTTGCGGAAACAGCCATCGGGGAACATTGGCGGAAAGCAAAATCTAACCGCCGCAAGCTGATACACTATCCTAAAACTGTTTTAAACTTCGACAGAGGCCCGATGTAATGAAACGAGAGCAGGCAATAAGCTCCCCATGGATACTGAACAATACGATCGACTTCCAGAATCGCC
>JANNNN010000264.1:0-7173 GCA_031398555.1 Planctomycetia bacterium
GAGCGACTGCAGTTGCAATGCGAACCAAGTCGAGTACATGCTTTAACAACCCGCCTTCGTAAGCGTGATGCGTCTTGACTCCAGCCGGTGCACGACGCAATTTACTTACCAGCGGTTCGTCGGCAAAGTAATCGGCCATCAGCCGAGCAAGATCAGGGTCTGTCAGCGATGTCAGTCGTTGTCGAAGCTCGCTGAACCATTCATCGATCTGGCCAGGGTTACTCGTCGCGAAATCTTCTAGGTTGACTTTGTCCGTCGGCACTATGTGAAAGTCCTGCACGATTAGCTGCAGCATGCCATTGTGCAACTGCGTGCCGCCGATCACGCGCAGGAAGTCGCCTTTGGAAAAAGATTCATAGAGCGCCTGGCCTACATTCCAGCGCAGACCACTGATCTGACCTGTTCGATCCATCAACTGCAGCAGCAAATAGTCGGCTCCCTGGCGGTTCGCACGAACTTGTTTGTCAACGACGCGATAAATTTCGTCGACTTGGTCGCGAGGCTTGAGTTCGGCGATGAACTGTCGTTGCATGAGAGGGTCCGAGATCCGGTTAGTTGTTTGAAAGTTGGGTAGCTGGTTTCTTCAGAAACCGGATGGGTAGTAAACGTCACTGACAAAGCACCGGTTTCCAGCGAAATCAGCTACATTGACTCGTCCAAAATGCTTCACTGCGTTGCCCGTGAGGGCTAGATTGTAGGCCAAGGATGGATAAGCGAGTAGGACAAGGGCGGGCGATCCTTTGGCAAAACCGTTTGCCAGCACCTAAAACAGGCCCAATTCATACTTCAAAACCTAGTCGACATTGGATTCCGATCCTCCCCGGCTACTTTAGAGTACAACGCTCAGGAAATTACAGGAGCGACGAACTTTTCGCTCTATTGTGTTTCGGTTCATAATTCCAAAATTGCACGACTATCGATTAGTACCGCTCCGGCAGATTCCATCTCGCCGATCGCCCGATCGATATCGCCCTGGTGCAGTTCGACTCCGCGGCAACCATCAACAATCAAAGTTGTCCTCAAGCCTTCTTGCAGTGCATCCAAAACTGTGGCGCGGACGCAGTAGTCCGTGGCGAGCCCCATCACCAGCACGTGGCTTACATTCTGTTCTCTTAGATAGTCCGCCAAGCCCGTTGAACGATGGTGACCGTTATCATAAAACCCGCTGTAGCTGTCGATATCACGATCCGTTCCCTTACGCACAACTCGCCCAATTCTATCTACGTTGAGCGTCTCTACGAACTCGGCGCCCTGCGAACCTTGTACACAATGATCGGGCCATGCTGTCTGTGGTAATTCGCCGAGCTGAAAACTATCTCCGATATTGAGCTCTGGATGTTGGCTCGCAAAACTCTGGTGATCCGCAGGGTGCCAATCCTGAGTCGCAATAACCAAATCAAACTTGCACATTAACTGGTTGGCAATTGCAACGATATCCCGACCGCCTTCGACCGCTAAAGCGCCGCCCTCGACGAAATCATTTTGCAAGTCGACTAGCAACAAAGCTCGGCGGTTAGTCTCTCGTAATTTAGATTTCAAAATTAACCCCTTGCTTCAATTTCTCGCGATATCTTTTAGGATTGAATCGATACAGCCGAGCGGCCCGATGGGCAACACCGGCTTCCACTTCGTCAAGCTCTTGCAAGATGTCCAAGCCCAAAATCTTCTTTCGAAAATTGCGCTTGTCCAAAGTTCGGCCGAGAATAATTTCGTAAAGATTCTGCAACTGCGTCAAGGTAAATTTTAAAGGCAACAGTTCAAAACCGATCGGTTCGTATCGAACTTTGCCTTGCAGTCGCTGATAGGCCTGCTTGAGTATCTGATCATGGTCGAAAGCCAACTTCGGCAAATCATGCACTCCAAACCAAGCCGCATCGCGGGCGTCCGTGGCTGCTATGACACGGTGATCTGACAATCGCACCAGCGCATACCACGCGACCGTGACAACCCGCTCGCGAGGGTCACGGTCAATGGCTCCGTAGGTATACAGTTGCTCGAGAAAGACTTTCTCGAGGCCGGTTTCTTCTTGAAGTTCGCGTCGAGCCGCTTCTTCCAGTGTCTCGTCCAGTCGCACGAATCCGCCTGGCAAAGCCCACTTGCCACAGAACGGATGCAGGTCACGTTGAATCAACATGACTTTCAGATCGCTTTCGTCCAGTCCAAAAACGACGCAGTCGACTGTCAATGCAGCTCGAGCGAATTTATATGTGAAAGTCATCTTGGCTCCCGTAGCTTAGGCTTCCAGCCTGAGTCTTGCGTTTCGATTCGCTTTTTATTTGATACCTACCGTGCGGTCTCCAGGCTGGAAGCCTAGGCTACGGGTTTCTCGCTTCAACCACCAAACGTGTCTTGAGATCATGCAGTTGAAGTTCGAGCCCAACTGGATACTTGTGTGGATTGTCAAACCGTAAAATGCCTTTAGAGAATTTCTGTAGCTGCTGCAACGTTCTGGCTCGGACCTCAGTCAACGCGGGCGATGTCGATACAAAAACTCCGCCGCGGATAACTGGAACCAACAAGTCTTCAAACTCGCCTGATGAAGAAAACTCGCGCCGCTGCGTCGAATCCTGAAGATCGACGGAAGTGCAGTTCGCACTGGGTGGCTGCAACTCGTTGTAAATCACATCGGCGATCGCGACGCCATCTGGATCGTGGTAACGACGAACTTGTTGAATTCCGGGCGTCGAAGTCTTTATAAGTTGCTCGGAAACTTTGATCTTTGGCTGCCACTGACCATCATCGTCTTGAATCGCGCCGAGTTTATACACGCCACCCAGAGCCGGTTGGTCGTAGGCCGTTACAAGTTTGGTGCCGACGCCCCACACACCTATCTTTGCCCCTTGAAGCTTTAAACTTTGGATCAGTCGTTCGTCCAAGTCATTACTGGCGACGATGGACGCTTCAGTAAAGCCCGCTTCGTCGAGCAGCTTGCGGGCCTCGATACTCAAACAAGCCAAATCGCCTGAGTCGAGCCGAACGCCGACCATATTGTGACCATTGCGTTTCAGGTAGTGCCCGACTTCGATGGCGTGGCGAACTCCTTCGAGCGTATCGTAGGTGTTGACCAGAAAAACACAGTTATTCGGCATCGCATCTGCATAAGCCTCAAACGATCGGAGTTCGCTATCGAACGACATGACCCAACTGTGAGCGTGAGTGCCTTTAACGGGTATTCCGAATCGTTTGCCAGCGAGTACGTTGGAGGTCGCTGCGCATCCGCCGATAAAAGCAGCTCGACTGGCCGCCAGCGCCCCGTCGATCCCTTGAGCTCGGCGCAGTCCGAACTCCAGAACCGGATCGCCCTTCGCCGCACTAACGACTCGCGATGCTTTGGTCGCGATCAAAGATTGAAAATTGACAATGTTCAGCAGGGCGGTCTCGAGCAGTTGGCATTGCAGAATCGGCCCGCGCACTCGCAGGAGCGGTTCATGTGGAAAAACGAGCGTCCCTTCAGGAATTGCATCCACATCCAGCGTCAGCTTGAGTCCGGCGAGGTAATCAAGAAAGGCCGTTTCAAACAACGGCTCACCGTTATTACCCGTGAGCGTACTGAGGAATTGCAAGTCGTCCGACGCGAATTGAAACGATCGCAGAAATTTCAATACCGGTTCAAGTCCAGCTGCGATCACATAACCACCGCCAAACGGATTGTTGCGAAAGAAGAGATGAAATGTCGCGTATTGCTCTGCCTTGTTGTGTTTCCAATAGCCGAACGCCATCGTCAACTGATACAAATCCGTCAATAGCGAAAGTGTTCCCGTCTCATTTACTTCCATCGTCGGCCCTTTCTAGTTAGTGTTCATATTACACTAACTAGTTGTTGGGTCAAGTGCCCAACTACGAAATTGATCCATAGTCCACTAACGGAAATGCTGTTGAGTAGAAATGATTTTATCCGTGGGACCGCTATGCCGTCCGTGGGAAAAACGCATTTTACTGGCCCACGGATGACAAAGTGGTCCCACGGATGAAAACAAATCAATTAAACACTTTCGCTCTATGTGCAGAGTCCTAGCGGATTGCCATTAAGTCGGCAATCTTCGCCCGCTAGACGCAAGATGCCTCGCATCGCGCCACCATAGCCAAGCGAAGATGGGTATGACGCCAATTGCGAACCACTGATATCCAGTAAACGCGAACCACATTTTTGGTTCGGGGCGAATGAACTCGGTAAACCAGCGGTAGGCCAAGTAACTGATAATGTAAAACTTAACCAGTTGCCCGCGCCATATTCCATTCTGACTAAGGACGGTCATCACCAACGCGATCAGCAAGTGAAATATAGATTCATAAATTTGAGTCGGATGCCGCGTCAGCTGTCCACCGTCAGCTAATGGGTAACGAATTCCCCAAGGGAGTGTGGTCGGAGTCCCGTAACAGCAACCAGCCACAAAACAACTCATCCTACCGATCGCGACCGCTACGGCGGCTGGCACAGCAAACGAATCGCCTGTCTTGATTCGAATCTCGCAAATCCACTTGGCCAGTTCGACACCGAAATAGGCGCCGACCATTCCACATACAATCGTTTTGCCATTCGAAAACCAGACAGCGCCAGAGCGCAAGCCTTCCCAGTCCGTCAACACAAACGGCAATTTAGCGCCGATCATAGCTCCGCAGAACGCACCTAATCCGATCGCAATCTTGTCGCTCGACTTTAGTGAAAGCTCCCGTTGACTGAATCTCAGCAGCCCAGCGCCGACTACAAGTGCGGCAAGCATGATTACGGGATAAAGCCAACTAGTCATCGGGTCGCAATTAATTCATTTAAGTTGTGACAGGCACCAAACGAACATCGCCACGAAGGACGCAATCACAATCAGACCCAACGCCAGCAGCGTGAACATTCCAGAGAATATAAATGTCAGCAGCAAGCTTGAGGCTTTGGGTTGTCCATCTGTCGCAAAGCCATGTAGGGCTCGCACGCCGGTTGCCATGTAGGCTGGCCCCACAGCGATGACAAGTGGAATCAGCATCCCCTGATCTTGGACTGCGAATCCGATCGCGATTAACACCGTGAGCAATACGCAGGCTACGAGCAGGGCTGCACAAATGCTCTGCGTTCGACTCTGCGATCGCAATCGGGCCGGATCATTCGCGAAATCGGTAAGCGGAACCAGCTTTGCCGAAGGATCAGATTCGCTGCGGTCGCTGGTCGAACACAGCCAACACTGCTGTGCATAGGCTGGGTTTGCAGCACCGCAGCGATTGCAAACTAGAGTCGGCAGGACTGGTGGTTCGTTCACGCTGCTCCCTCCTGGCTAGACGGTTTTTGGACAAAGACCTCTTCCGTTACTTGCCGCATCATACGGACAAGCTGACTCACAATTAGACCGGCAGCGGCCAACGAAATATGCACAACTAGCTGTTCGATAGGTGCTGTCACATGATTCGCATCGAACCAAACTGGATCTCGCATTCCAACGAGAACTAAATAGGCCGCCATGGAGCCGATCGCTGCAAACCAGATCAACGCTAAATTGCAGCGCATCCCCGCGAGTGCGATCACGACCCAATAGACAAACACCAACGGACTAGCCACCCCCGAGCCCAACGCGGCGAGCAGTGTAAGTAGAATTAAATCGACGGCAACGGAAACAAATTTCAGCCAACCGGGAAGCCAATGTCTGGTTAATGCGACCAGGACGGCGAGTGAAACGAACAACCAACCCGCTGCCACAAAGGTGGCTTGGCGATGAAATAACTGCTCTGCTTCGTTGCGTTCAGCGAACACTGCAAAATGAAGCAACTGAGCAGCATAGAGTGCAGCGACCAAAACAATTCGTAAGAACGCCGAACGCAATTCACCCTCGTACTCCAACCATCTAGAGACTACTCTCCAGCGTTTATCGCTAGTTTTTTCCATTTTTATGGCTGCTTGTCTTTGGTGGCGTAAGCCTTTAGCTTGCGAATATCTTCTTGGCAAAGACTAATGTAACCGTACGGTTGCCGTTATCATATCGTTGGCAATCAAGATGAGTGGAAGTTCAGGTGGACTGCTCGATCTTCAGCGGGTTCGATCGGGAGAGAGGGGCTCCTGCCAAACTTCTTGGGTGTGTGAGTGGACGTTCACAAGTATAGGGACGTCAGCGTTTTGCGTTCGAGTAAGACTCGGCGGAGCCTCGGACTTCCGTGTCCGGCAAGACTAGCTTAAGGAGTCGAAGTGTCAGAAATTAATTGGCCATATGTGCTCGGTCCCATTTTAACAAGTGCAGCGGCGGACTTATCGCAGTCCGATTTGACGGACCTGGAAAAAGCAATTGGTCAATATAGCGCTCGGGCCGTTCGCGTGCATCCGTCGACTAGCTCGGGGGATTTACCCTTCGCGACGGATCCCATTCCCTGGTTTGGTCGTGGCCGCTGGTTGAGCGACAGCAAGTGCCGACCTGGAGCGTTCCTCAGTTACGCAGCAGGCGATTATTACATTCAAGATGCCGGTTCGATGCTTGCGTTAGCCCTATGCGATGTGCAGCCGGGGCACTGGGTCTGCGATACGTGCGCCGCACCGGGAGGCAAATCGTCGGGCTTGCTCGAAGAACTTTGCGGAACTGGTTTGGTCGTTTCCAACGAGGTTATTCGTTCGCGGCTAGAGATTCTCGAATTGACTCTTGCTCGCACCGGTCACTCGAACTACGTCGTAGTCAACTCAGAGGTCGAGGACCTTGCTGAATTGTGCTCGGATGTGTTTGACTGCGTTATCGTCGACGCGCCCTGCACTGGCCAATCCATGGTTGCCCGCGGCAAGCAATCGTTGGCAGCTTTCTCCGCCAAGCAGATTGAACATAGCGCTGCTCGCCAGCAACGCATCCTTCGCGCAGCGGCTGAGTTAGTAAAACCTGGCGGTCGATTGGTCTACTCGACTTGCACATTTGCATTTGCCGAGAACGAAGCGATGATCGAATCGTTTCATGCCGAGCATTCCGATTGGTCGTCGGTGAGCGATCCCAAGTTGGCTGCTTGGGCTAGCCCAAATCACCTAGGTTGTTATCGGCTGTGGCCTCACCGCGACCGCTGCGCGGGCGCCTTTGCGGCCGCTCTTGTTCGGCCTGAAAACGCGGATTCAGGTGGCTTGACGTTTCGTTCCACCGACGGCTTTGGCCAAAGGTCGCGTTACCAAGGGAAAGCAAACTCAGCCCACCGCACTTCCGTCGAACTGTCCGATCAAGAAATTCC
>JANNNN010000266.1:0-3929 GCA_031398555.1 Planctomycetia bacterium
GTCGAGCCAAACTGGGGCTTTCGCCGGTAGCTAGGATAACGTGCACAGCGGGGGCCATTGAGGCAGCTTTGGCAACTACTCCGCTATCGACGCCGCCACTGAGGGCAACAACATAGCGTTCGGCGGACTCACGGAACCAGGTGACCAGCTTGGCGGCT
This sequence comes from Planctomycetia bacterium, assembly GCA_031398555.1. Lineage (GTDB taxonomy): Bacteria > Planctomycetota > Planctomycetia > Pirellulales > Pirellulaceae > Aureliella. The sequence continues at coordinate 159 of JANNNN010000266.1, forward strand.
TGTTCTGCAACCTCAGCGGTGTGGTCGAAAGTTTTGGTTGAAGTCAAAGTTTATGCTTGCGGTTCGGACGAGTGGTTTGGAGTTTTAGGCACAACTATGATTATTCACAACACATCGGAAGTTGGCCAGTCCGTTTGACTAGCGAAGGATGTAACACGGACGCTGGCAACGTCCGCCACGTGGCAGCAACCTTTCGCGAATGGCGGGGAAGGTTATATTGCTGACTCCAAGAAATTGCAGGAAAGTTCACTTGTGAGAGGCTTTTGATGGCTGAGCCAGTTCGCATTGGTACGGTAAGTTGCGGTGGTGGCGGACCGCTGACGATTATCGCTGGGCCGTGTGTAATCGAATCGCGCGAATTGACTCTCTCGATTGCTGAGGAATTGAAATCAATTTGTGGGCGACTGGGTTTGCCTCTGATCTTCAAGGCATCGTTTGACAAAGCGAACCGAACCAGTGCTGGCAGTTTTCGCGGAGTTGGCATCGACGATGGATTAGAAGTGCTTCGGTCGGTTGGCGAGGCAACCGGTTTGCCGACGGTCACTGATGTTCATCTACCCAATCAGGCGGCTCAGGTGGCCGAAGTCTGTGATTTGTTGCAGATCCCGGCTTTTTTAGCCCGGCAGACCGACTTGTTGCTGGCCGCCGCGGCGACGGGAAAGCCTGTGCATGTGAAGAAGGGGCAGTTTATGGCTCCGGCCGATATGCAGTATGTAGTCGAAAAATTGCGGAAAGCCAACGCGGCTGGCATCCTGCTTTGCGAACGAGGGACCTTCTTCGGCTATGGCCGCTTGGTCAATGACATGCAAGCCCTTCCGTTGATGAGGCAATTCGGCGTTCCAGTGGTCTTTGACGCAACCCATTCGGTGCAACAACCTGGCGGACTGGGCGGAGCGACTGGCGGAAATCGCGAAATGATCTGGCCCCTAGCTCGAGCAGCGGTCGCGGTCGGCGTCGATGCCGTTTTTCTGGAAACTCATCCGGATCCGGACAAGTCGCCCAGCGATGGACCGAACATGGTGCCTTTGGCACGCGTAGAAGAGTTGCTGAACCAGTTGCGCCAAATAGCTGAGTTAACGACTGGTTGGTGATAAGTTTTCAAAACTATCGGATTTTCTGACCCTTGCAGAGAAAAAGAACGGGCAATGCGACCAAAGATCGTTGAATTCAAAACCCAAAATTGGTTGAGTCGAGTTGCTTGCATCGCGATCACCTTGTTGTCGTTGACCTGCCAATCGGGATGTCGCCGATCGCAGCGAGGCGACCGCGCTGCGGTGATCGATCAAGCCATTCAGGCCAAGAAGAACAAGAGCGACAACCTCCGCGATGCGATGCGTTATCTGAAGCAAGTCACCCCTTCCACTCGAGAGAAAGTCGCCAAAGAAGTACTCGTCCAGCTTAATACTTGGATCGAGAACGTTCCCAAAGAAAATTTCCAGTATTCGACACCCGCACTTTATCAACAGGCTCCTGCCGACTGGGCAAGTCGACCTGAAGTGAACAATCCAGCCCAGTTGACGTTCGATACCTGGGACGTTGACTATCTGTTTCAATGCAAAATGATGCGAACCTTGGCCGATTGGGTTGTTGCAATCCCCGTTCGTGATCGAATGTTTCAGCCCAGTATCGATGGGCTAAAGTCAACGTTGCATGCAAGTGAAGCTGCCAAATTTGAAGAAGCTTTTAAGCTGTTCGATTGGACGGTTCGCAACATCGCTCTTCGAGGTGCGGCTACTGATGTTGGAAAGCTCGCACTTGATCCGCGCGGACCGTTACGAGAAGCCTCCGTCGGATGTACAAAATTGCCCTGGGAGACACTGCTTTACTCCGAAGGTGATTTTGTGGAACGCGGGCGAGTCTTTACTGCTCTGGCTCATCAGCGCGGCATTGATACTGTTTGGATCTCTATCAACGGCACAGCGACAAGCCCTGGCTACTTATGGGCAATTGGAGTTCCGATCGGCGGACAGTTATATTTGTTTGAATCAAAACTGGGCATGCCTGTCGTTGACCCAGACACGCTCGCATTCGCAACGTTGAGGGATGCTCGCAAAAACGATCGCATTCTCGCGAGACTCGACCTACCAGGTCAATTCGACTACGCAGTTAATCCGGGAGATCTCGCTTCGGTTGCACTATTAATTGACGCATTGCCAACGAGTTTGAGTGCAAGAATGAAGGTGCTGGAGAAATCGTTGCTGGGTGCAGACCGCATGAGTCTGTTCGTCGATAGCGATTCAATAACAGCATCGGTTCGCAAAGCACATCCTGATGATCCAGTGGTACTTTGGCATACGCCGTTGATCGCACGTGATTTTGCAGCCCAGATACGGGAGGCGCTTCGAACGCCCTCGCAAGCGGCAGCTCAATATATCAGCGCCTATGGAGTCTGGTTGTTTGAAACACTCGCTGCCAAGGCTCGTTTTCAACACCTGCGAGGAAATTTCGAATCGACACTCGACGAGGAAGGTGCACTTTCAATCTACATGAAATGCCGCGTTGATAATGAGACAATCGGTAAGATCGCCTACGATCCGGATGTTCAGAAGCAGTTCGGGATCGTAAAGGAAGATTCGGATACGAAAGAGTCTTTTGAAGCGAAGGTCCGCCAGAGCCAGATGTTCTGTGCCATCGCTAAAGTCGATGCCAGTTTTCTCCTTGCACAGTTGCACTACGATCGCGGCAACTTCGATTCATCCGTCAATTGGCTTGAGAAACGAATCCTTACTGACCAACGGGCTGAAAAGTGGCATGCAGCGAGTCGCTTTCTGTTGGCTCGAGCGGAGATCGAACAAGAGCACAATGACAAAGCGGAAGAGTCGCTGATCTTCCAGCCCAGTCCTCAAGAAGCCGGCAATCGCTTGCGCCTGCGAATTCTGAGGCGTGAAAAGCCAGCCGCCAGTAATTAGGGCAGGTTGCAATCAGGGTTTCATCAGATACTCGATCGTTTCCATCTCGGTATCTGACAAACGAAATGCGTCGATTTCCAAATCCGCTTGCATGTGAGCTGGTCCTCATTGATAACGGGAGCACGAGGCGCACGAGGCTCCTGCCGAGCCCCTCCTGGCGCGCAAAACAGACTTTAACGTAATTGTAGACGTGAACTGGTCACGCGCAGGCTTCCTTGTAGAACTAGAGGACGTCCTCAGGTACAGTTACGTCGAACTTGCTATCGAGATGTGCTCGGCAGGAGCCTCGTTCTCCCGATGTATTGTTCGCTACAGTACAAGCAATGCTATTAAGTCAACAGTCTCTGCTGGCTACCGGTTAAACGATTCTATGAACAGTCGTGCGTCTGTTCAACGACAGCGATGCTGTAAAACGAAAAAACTGAGCAGTTGAGCGAAGTACTCGAAACCTGGGCCGTTTAATTCGGATGGCATACGATTCTTTAAAGGGCGCCCGTCATAACCGGCCGCGCCAAGCGATCGGTTTGCGGCCGAGCATTGCGCGAAGCATGGCCCACCACTGAATTGCTATAAAAAGTGCAACGGCGATTGGATTAAGTAGGACGCCTGCCAGCGACTGACGAAACCTAACCGCCGCTAAGGCTCGTGGAACATAACTTAGAATCGTCGCGAGTAGCAGAATGACGACTGCCACTATCGACCAACCCCAGAAGAGTGCATGCCCGAGCGAAAAGACTGGCAGTGTTTGGCCGCCGAGTAAGAGCAGCGTAAAGACCGCGATTAGCTTTGGTTGAGCGATGCCTTCAGTAGCGTTTTTCAACAATCCGCGAACAACCTGTTGCGCCGAAGTGTACATGCGGCA
>JANNNN010000332.1:0-10412 GCA_031398555.1 Planctomycetia bacterium
ATCGATCCTTCGACTAGGACAATTCGGTTAGGCCGCCCGAGCAGCCGTGCTGTTTGTTCGCCAAGAATTCTAATTCGATCCCAGACCCGTTTAGGCCTAAATCTCAATTCGGCATTCACTGGCAATAAAATTAATTCAATCGCTACATCTTGCGCAATAGTTTTGCGATGCTAGGACCACAACCTTAGTCGCGTCAACGCCAAAACGTTCATTTTTTGATAGCTCACTGCCAACTTCATCAACTATCTGGCAACTTCATCAACTATTAAGCGGAGGCGGATTCGCGAATCGCGACTTGAAGCGTTTGGAACTGGGATCGCATTAACGCAATTGCAGTGTTATGCATGATTTGATTTTTGGAAATCTCCGTGACTTGCTCTTCGAGACTCACATCGCCACCATCGTGATACAAAATTTGCTTACTTACATCGCGCGTTTTTTCGAGTGCTTGCTGCTGCGTGATCGGTTGCTGGCCCTTACCGGGAACGTAGTTTGTCGCGCCTGGTTTGGATGGATTCGTGGCAGCCTTTAGTTGAGTTTGAAATTCGCTAAGCGACAGATCTCTGGTTTTATAATCGGGTGTATCCAAGTTGGCCAAGTTACCTGCCAACAACTGATGCCGCTGTTGTGAGAAAACAGCAGTTTGCTCTAAGGCGGGCAAGGATGAATTACTTAACCATGAACTGAACATGGCATGAGCCTTTCTTTACGCAGCTTTCGCCATCGCCATTCGCAGAGGCATTCGCAGGGTCCAAGCCATCCCGCCTTGTGGACAGCATGTACCCCAGAACTCGGCGCCTCGCGACTGAACCGAAGCAAAAAGATCCTTAGCAATAGGGCCATAGTTATAAGAGCAGCTATGACGAAAGGCGATCGAATCGTGGTCGAGTGTTTCACCACTGTCCGCCACCTCTAACTCGACAGCATCGCCAACACAGCAAGCCGTTAGCTGGATTTCGCTGCGATCGGGACTTCGTTCGACGGCCAAGTTGAGCATTTTCAAGATCGCTTGTTTCAACCAAGTAAGATCAAAACTGCTCGGCAAATAGGATTCAACGTCGATGACAAATTGAAGCTGTTTGCCGAAAACCATTCCCGTCGTCTGATCAACGCACTCGCGAGCGATCTGATCGAGGGGGGATAATAGTTGTTGTTCCGACGCGATTCGCAGATTAAACATTTAGGGCTCACGAATTGGTAAGGTCGAGACTGCTCTCGGTGAGAATGGAGTCCGTCAAATAGGCAGTAGAAGCCAACGTAGCATCGCGGCAATCTTGCAACTGGGCTGCAATGGCATTGCGATTCTGTTCGAGTTCACCTAACGCATGTGATTCGAGTCGCATGATCTCTTGATGCAGTTTGTTGCAACCATCCAACAGTTCCCGGCATCGTTGGCGACTTGGGTTGTCGGTCCACACTCGCTTGTCGGGATCGTCACTTTGAAACGGTTTCAGCTGTGCATGGATCTGCAAAAATTCTTCGATAAGCGGTTGTTTGCGAGCGATCAACGAAAGCAGCAGTTCCACATGATCCGCTCCCAGGCATTCGGCTTGTTGAACAGCCAGGATTTTTAAGGCGGACAAGACGTTGAGTTGGCGTTCCATGAGCGCACTCAGTTGCTGCGTATCGGTCGTCTCCATGACGCATCATCCTATTGCAAGCAATGAAAGGCGGAACTCGCTTCGCAAAATTTTGCTACATACAGCAGTGATTAACAGGTTTGCGAGTTTCCCGCGAGACTAGTTTCGTACTGATATGGCATCAGCGGTTGAGTGCAAGTTGTCTTCCATCAACTACATTGCTCATCCACATATCGCCAACAGTGAGGTGAAGGATCGTATTGCACCGTGGCGGTCCTTAGGATTCACATTTTTGGGAAGCTGGTTTCGCAAGAAACCGGACGAACCCGCAAACTACTAGCGCCGCATCCGGTTTCTCACGAAACCGGCTACCGACACGCCGGACTACAGCAGCTAAGCCAGCATCTGCGCAATCGATACCTTCGCGGCTTCAATGGCTTGCGGAATCTTTGCGGGCAGTTTGCCACCGGCTTGAGCGAGATCGGCTTTGCCCCCGCCGCCGCCTCCGACCACAGGTGCGACTTCGCTGATCCAGTTGCCTGCGCTGAGTCCCTTATCGACTAAGGCTTGGCTTAAACCAGCGACCAGCATGACCTTGTCATCGCCGTTACTACTTGCGAGTAAGACCGCAACCGGTGTGGTGCTCTTCTTGCGGACTTGATCAATCCACTGTCGCATCACATTCGGAGTCGCTCCAGGCGTTTCAGTCACGATGACTTGAGCGCCGCCCACGGTCTGTGCCAATTCGAGCAACGAGTCGGCTGACACATCAGAAGTCGATGCCATCGCGCCGACCTGAGCTGTCAGTTTACTTTGCTCGTCTTGCATCGAAGTGATTCGCGACAGCACGTCAGTCAGCGAAACGTTCAGCAGTCGAGCGGCGTCGCGCAAAACGGCACGCTGCGTTGCATAGCCTGCCGCACCCGCTGGTTTCTTTGTGCTCGGTGCAACCGCTTGTGCAGCCCCGCCTCCGCCAAGTTGTTTCTTTAGCGCTCGCACGTTTTGTACCAACGAGCGAACTTGGTCCGCGACCGCTTCCGGGGCACAGCCGAGCGACTTGGCAGCAGCCGACAGTGCCGACTGAACTTCCTCGCGATGCTTCACGGCTCGCTCGCCGGTGAGCGCTACGACACGACGCGTACCAGCCGACACGCTCTCCTCAGCGATCACTTCGAACTGGCCGACCTGCGAAGTGTTGGTCAAATGCGTACCGCCGCACAACTCTTTGGAAAACTCACCCATGCTGACCATGCGAACTGGGTCGGGATATTTTTCACCAAATAACATCATCGCGCCGGCCGTGCGAGCATCAGCCAACGGCACGAGCTTCCACGAAACTGCCTCGCCCAAATGAACTTTCTCGTTGACGATCGATTCGATTTTTTCAACTTGCTCGTCGCTCAGTGCAGCTTGATTCGTAAAGTCGAAGCGCAACCAATCGGTATCGACTTTGCTGCCTTGCTGTTGAGCATGGCTGCCGACAGTGGTTTGTAACGCGTGATGCAAAATGTGAGTTGCCGAGTGAGCGCGACGAATCCCATCGCGGCGCGTAGTGTCGACTTTCGCAGTGATTCGCATGCCTTCCTTCAGTTCGCCCGATAGTAGCTTGCCGTGGTGAACAATCAATTCGCCCGCGCGCTGCGTATCGCTTACTTCGAAGACAGTGCCCGGAGCTTCGAGCGTCCCCTTGTCGCCGACTTGACCACCACCTTCTCCGTAGAACGGAGATTTGTCGAGCACGATGCGCACCTCTTCACTGGCGCTATCGGCTGCCGACAGGCAAGCCACGGAGCGTTCATCGTCGGTCGAACCAACCACAATACCTTTTACATCGGCCTCAACTTCGGTGGCGTCGTAGCCTACAAAGTTCGTCCGGCGCAAGGCTTCCTTGAGCGATTCGATAGGACCAGTTTTAAACAGTTCGCCTTTCTCGCCGGCGCCGCTGATGGTCTCATGCTCGCGCATCGCCTCGCGATAGCCATCCCAATCAAACGCAAGATTTCGCTCGGCAGCAATCGCTTGGAAGAGTTCAGGCGGAACGCCATAGGTCTGATACAAACTCGCTGCTTCGCGACCATCGACTATCATTGAACTCGATGAGTGCATTGTCTGGAACGTTTTTTCGATTCGCTCTAAACCAGCACCGATCGTTGAAAAGAAATCGCTCTCTTCCCGACGGATCACATCGCCAACGCGCTGAACTGTTTCGCGTAGTTCTGGATACGTACTGCCCATTGCAGCCACAACGGCTGGAACTAATTGATGCAAGAACGGTTCTCGAAGCCCCATTTGATGACCGTCCAGAACGGCTCGGCGCAGCAAACGCTTGATGACATAACGAGCCTTCTTTGGCCCCGGAATCACATTCTCGTGAACCGCAAATGTACAAGCTCGAACGTGATCGGTGATGCGTCGCAGGCGCCTGCCATTGTCGCTCTCGTAGTCGTATTTAACCGAGCAGACTTCTGCGGCAGCTTGCACAATCGGATACAGAATATCGATATGAAAATTCGTCGGCACTTTTTGCATCACGCTGGCGGTGCGCTCTAAGCCCATGCCTGTATCGATGTTCTTGCTTGGGAGTGGACGCAAGTTATCGGGCGGTTCGCCGACGCGATTGAACTGGGTGAATACGAGGTTCCAGATCTCAACGGTCTTGCCATTGTCGAGCTGATAATAAATCTCGCTGCACGGCCCGCAAACACCGTCCGGTCCAAGGCTTGGCGCGCTAGCTGGCCAGAAATTTTCGTCTTCTTCCATATGAGCGATCCGCGAGGTGGGCAGACCAATTTTTTCGTGCCAAATGTCGGCGGCTTCGTTGTCATCTTTGTAGACAGTGACCGTCAAGCGCGTCGGATCGATGCCCAACCACTTCTTGTCCGTCAAGAATTCCCACGCCCAGTGAATGGCTTCGGTCTTGAAGTAGTCGCCAAAGCTGAAGTTGCCGAGCATCTCGAAGAACGTATGGTGATACGCGGTGCGTCCGACGTTGTCGATATCGCCGGTTCGCAAGCACTTTTGGCAAGTTGTCGCGCGGGTAAATTCGAGTTTCACTTTTCCCAAAAAGTGGTCTTTAAACGGATTCATCCCCGCGGGAGTAAACAGAACCGACGGATCCCAAGTCGGCACCAGCACGTCGCTTTGCTGGCGCGAGTGGCCCTTGGACTGAAAGAAAGTGAGATATTTTTCGCGTAATTCGTCGGTCTTCATGGACTTTTTCCACGTATTTTCAATATTCCCCGCTTCGCCAGGGGGCTCCCATCGGCTCCCCCTCCAGAACTGCAACAATATATGCTCGAAGCCCAAAACCGACTATGGGCGGCCTTAGTCGTCATCGTGGAAAAATCCATCGCCCATAATTCGAAAAGATGATTTTATCCGTGGGACCGCTATGTCATCTGTGGGGAAACGCACTGCTATTTCCCACAGGTGACATGGTGGTCCCACGGATGGAATAAAGAATTTGACTAGGTTTTTCGTACAGGTGCTTCCGCCTTCGATTCATAGTAAATTAGGGACATGAGCTCAGCACATCAGGCATTGAGTTCAAGACGAGCGAAGCTGACTAAAAAACGAACCGACTGCCACAGTAGCTACCGGTTTAACAACTTTATGTTGTAGACAAAACGCAAGGTCCATGGCGTTACAAGTACATCCTATTCAAGGTGTTTTCTCACCTGCTACAGAAACATTCTCCGGTCGATCATTTTGACGCATGACCTGAAGCAACACGGTGTCACTGCGATTGTCGACTAACTCATTAAACGCGTCGGGCGAATCAGCTAGTTTACCGTCAACACTGATCAAGCCATGGCCAGGGCGTATGCCTGCTTCCCAGGCAGGGGTGCCAGGATCGACGGCTAAAATGGCTAACTTTGGTGCCGCGCGACGACTGAACATGCTCGCGCCGCGAGTCAACTCTGAAGGCACCGCGGTTGCATATTCAACCAACATCCCACGCCACTTCTTAGGGCCGTTTAGCGCAAATCCAGGCCGACTAGTGGAAACATATTTCTTGCTCAACGTGGCTTTCAACGTCACCACGTCGATACCCCGGACAGCGTTCTTAGGGCGTTCGACCAGCAAACTGACTTCGGCTCCAGCAGGCATCTGACTTAATTCGCGAAACAGATCATTGCGATTGCGAACTGGCCTTGAATTCACTTGCGAGATCACGTCGTCAGCTTTCAGGCCCGCTTGGTCGCCAGGCAATCCGGGGACTACGTTTACAACCTTAGCACCGCTGAGTCCGCGTTGAAGATCGATCGCCCGCAAGTCCTCAGGCTGGATTCCTAAAAAGCCGAACTCAGGTAACTTGCCGGCCTTCAGCGACTCCAGCACTCGCAAGAACATTTCATCGACAGCCAGAGCAAATCCGGCTGACTGTTCATTTCCACTGACCGCGGCCAACGAAGTGGTCAGCCCAACCATCTCGCCCCTTAAGTTCACCAGTGCACCGCCGCTGGTTCCCAAATTTAACTTGGCATCCGTATGAATCAGCGTTCCAAACTGATGCAAACTCTCCTTGGCCGCGATAGCTGCGTTTTCCGGAGTATCGGAGGGGGCGATGCGATTTAAGTTCGCAATCATCCCCCAACTCGCACTCGCTTGTCCGTCGCGGGCAATTGCATAAGGATTACCGAGCGCGATAACGAACTGGCCCTTTTTTAGTTCTTGCGCTCTGCCAAACTCGATCGGAGTAAGACCTTCCGCATCAATTTTAAGAACCGCCATGTCCGTAAACGGATCCGCCGCATACACCTTAGCGGTTTTGCTAACCACGCGAGCCGGGTAGACGCGTTTGTCGAGCCACACGTAGTAATCGTTCTGCCGCGGATCGTCGAGCACATGGGCACAGGTCACGATAAAACCGTCCGCGCTGATCACGACTCCACTGCCAAAATTTGATGGAACAAAATCGGGATTGTCCGGCAGTGCGTCGAAACCACTGCTGTCAGGAATTCGCAACTCCATTACGCGTGCCGCTGGCACTTTGTCCCGGCGCACACGAGCAATGGCGACTACCGAACGTTCGGCTTTGGCAATTGCCGTTGTCGTGGTTTGCTCGATCGCTGCCAGCAGGGCCAATCCATCGGGCATTGCCGTCACCTGTACAGCAGGCGACGGTGGAATTTCTGCAGGACCCGTTTGAGCACGCAACCATTCGCTTGGAAAAAGCAACGCGCCGACTAGCACCAATCCAATTCGCAACATGAATACTACTCTTTTGCAAGAAGTTTCAGTTCATCAAACTCAGCCTGCGAAGGATCTTTGACAACGACCGGCGTACGCAAACAAGCGACCAATCCAGGCACGTCCCAATAGCGAGCCGCACCTGGCAAGAAATTCGGGTCGCGAATCGAAGCCACTTTCGCAAACCGGAACCCCGCCGTATCGAGTTGGACAGATACAGTTGCCAACGGACCTTTGTTCAGTTGCTCGGCACAAGCGACGCCAGCTGCCACCAGGGCTGCATCCGCGCCCGAAGCACTGATCGCAATCTCCTTGTCGGGATATTGAGTCGTCATCCATGCAAGGGTTGACCCCAACTGCCGTGCTCGCTTCGAAAACATTGGCAAGTTGTAGGCGTAGGTAAAAGCAGCTGCCAATCGCGGGTTGCTTACCAGCGGCTGTTCAGTCAGCGAAGCTCCTTCCAAAACAACCGCCAACGTCGCCGTCACCTTCGTGGGCTCACCTTTTTCAGCTATCGAAATGCTCAGCGTCGATGACTGGGCAGCGGGCAACTCTTTCACTGACCACTTACCATCTTGCGGCGACGCCAAGTTCCAAACTCCTTCACCCTTTTCCGCTTTGGCCGCTTCCAACTTGAATGAAGTCAGTCCCAAACACACTCGCCACCCGCCATTCAAAACTTCTTTCAGTTCAGCCTGTTGCTTTCGGTCGCCTTTGAGCAGACCTCGCATCACGCTGTTAACATTAGCCGCAAAGTCTTTCATCAATTTACGTTCAAATGCTTCGCCACTTGCCGGTTGTGGATGTTCCGCATCCCAAACCGTCAGTGCAGGTCCCAAAGCCAAATCGAACTCACGTTCAAGAACCGGCTTTTCGTAACCGAGACCAAAGTGATCACTAACCCAGCCGTACATTGCAACGCGACTGACATGGTTGTAGTTGTGACCGAAGTGGACCGCCGGAAACAATGCAACTTTCTTTTCGGCCCCAAACAGTCCGTACAGTTTTTGCAATTCAGGAAAGCCATCTTTGGGCATAGTTCGAGTCCAATCGTCGGCAGCAGTCAAACCCATCGGCCGTGGCGCAATGAGTCCTGCCATTTCGACATTGCCCGTTCCAACTCGCAACCAACATGAATTCTCGCACGTACATCCACCTTGCATTCCCGTGCTGACCATCACGGCGGGAAACGCCAAGCTAATGCGAGGATCAATTGCGGCACCGATGAACGACTGCGTGCCCCCGCCGCTTGCACCCGTAATCCCAATGCGTTTTGGATCGACATCACCTAGACTTAACAGCAGATCCACGGCCCGTTGACCTGCTAATGTCTGTAGCCCGGGCACCGATTGACAATGCGATTCAGCCATGGGACTAAACAGCAACCAACCGTCTTCTTTCAATTCGGATTCGGCGGGTTGTTTTCCAAAGCGATGAGCTCGATCAAAGTTGATCTGTTGACTATCGCAATAACCCAGCATGTCCCAGTGGAATACGACGCAACCCATACGCGCTAGTTGAACACAACGAGCTTGAATGTGATTTCTCGCCGCCACTTCAAATCGTTCGGCGCCGTTCGCCAGCGACTGCTTAACTTCTGCTGGTGAGGCTTCATAGAAACGAGCGTTAGCCCAATGGCCATGCGGGCAGAGGACACCTGGCATCAACTTGCCAGCTTCAACTTTCTTGGGACGGTATAGATTTCCTGTTACATATAGGCCCGGCAGGCTTTCAAAGGTGACTTTCTCGATAGTGTAGTCATCTTTTTCAATCTTGCCATAAATCTTCGGCTTGACCGAATCCAGTTCTGGTTTCGGCCACAACCCTTGGCTGACTTCCAACTGCAACTTTAGATCTTTGGCGCGCTGTTCCCACGTACCTAAGTCAGTCGGCGGAATAAACGGACAGTGGCTATCGAGATCGCGTAGTGGCGGTTGCTGTCCAAATGAGTTGACACTTACCGCGAACATCGCGACTAAAACGTAAGAAATAATTCGACGAGTGAGCATAAAAAGCTCCATGCATGTGAGGTGAGGTTCTTCGAGGTGTTTCATCAGGCGGATGCCACTAGTTTTAGAGTCCGTCAAAATACAAAGTTTGACGCGGGACACTGATTTACTGCTGGGAACTTTTAGCTGTGGCCGACTGATGCGGTTCAAATATTGTACGTCGACGCTGCTCAGCTTGCTTGATTGCGTCGGTTGCGGCTCGAAAAAGTACCTCTTGGACGCGGTACGTAGGACGTCCGTCTTCTGCCGAACGCCGTACGTATCGGCCGTCAGATTGCAATTGCCAGGAATTTTGCGTGTCTTTGAAATAACTCTCTAAAATCCCAATTATCCGTTTTCGATTGGTAATATCCTCAATCGGAACCAGCAATTCGACTCGCCGATCCAAGTTTCTCGGCATCCAGTCGGCACTGCTGATGTACACCAAGTCGTCGCCGCCGTGATGAAAATACAGCACCCGCGCGTGCTCAAGGAACCGATCTACGATGCTTGTCACCGTGATGTTTTCGCTCAGTCCGGGAATGCCCGGCTTCAAACAACAAACGCCACGAATGTTTAAGCGAATCGTCACTCCCGCCTGCGAAGCGCGATAGAAAGCATCGATGAGCCGCGGATCCACCAGCGCGTTCAGCTTCGCAATCACGAGCGCGCGTTGCCCCTGCTTTTTGCGCTCGGTTTCAGCTTCGATCAAACTAATCAATTTTTTGCGTAGACCGATGGGAGCCGCTTCGATCGCGCGATAGGGCTGCGGTTGGCTATAGCCGGTAACCGCATTGAAGAAGGCGCTCGCATCGGCGCCCAGCTGCTCATTGCAAGTCATGTAGCTGATATCGCTATACAGTCTCGACGTTGCTTCGTTGTAGTTGCCAGTACCGAAGTGGAGATAGCGCACAATGCCATGCGGCTCGCGACGTACGATGATACACAGCTTCGCATGGGTCTTTAGGTTTTTAACCCCGTAGATAACTTGAACCTGAGCCTCTTCCAGCTCGCGAGCCCATTCGATATTACGAGCTTCATCAAAACGTGCTTTGAGCTCGACGATGACGGTCACATACTTGCCGCGCTCCGCGGCTCTGCGCAGCGCTGCCACGATCGGACTATTGCGACTCGTGCGGTACAAAGTCTGCTTGATCGCCAACACATCTGGATCATCAGCGGCTTCTTCGATTAATCGCACTACCGGTTCAAAACTCTCATAAGGATGGACCAGCAGCACATCCTTTTCAGCGATAGTTGCAAACATACTTTGCGTTAAATCAATTTGCGAACTTCGTTGCGGGGTCCAGATCGGGTCTCGCAGTGAATCGTAGCCTTCGAGTCCCTGCAATTGCATGAAGGCAGACAAATCCAGCGGCTCGAAATTCAGCGCCGTTTCGGCATCGGTGACATGCAACGCGTTTTGCAAGAACCGCAACATTTCGACGGGCGCACTGTTGCGAATCTCCAGCCGAACACAGCTTGCCGTGCGACGCTGCTGCAGCAGGTCCTTCATGTCATTCATGAGATCTGCTGCCGAATCCTCTTGCAATGCTCCGTCAGCGTTACGGGTAATTCGGCAGGGAACCGCCGACAACACACGCTCATTGGGGAAGAAACGTTCGGCGTACGTTGCCACGATGTCTTCAAG
>JANNNN010000345.1:0-5530 GCA_031398555.1 Planctomycetia bacterium
GATGCGGCTGGCGATCGCCATGTCGCGCGCGAACGTGGAGCATGGGACGGGAGGTCCATTCGGTGCAGCGGTGTTCGAGAAGGCGAGTGGGAGACTGGTGGCGGTCGGCATGAACAGCGTCGTGCGCCTGGGCAACTCCACGTTGCACGGCGAGATGGTGGCGTTCATGATGGCGCAGCGGGTCGTCGGGTCATTCTCGCTCAGCGCGCCGGGCCTGCCGGTGCACGAGCTGTTCACGTCGTGCGAGCCGTGCGCAATGTGTCTTGGCGCCACACTCTGGAGCGGAGTGCGGCGAGTCGTCTATGGTGCGGGACGCGAGGATGCCTCGCGGCTCGACTTCGAGGAAGGTCCGGTGTTTCCCGCCTCGTACCGGTATCTCGAGGCCTCTTGCTGCTCGCGGTGCGGGACGATGCCGGCGCGGAGCAAGCCTTGCAACTGGCCACGCGATCGCTTTTCGACGTTGCCCAACGAACGAATTCGGGACGCTTGTTTGATTTCAACGGATCGATCTGCGGCGCCAGCTTGGGTCATCGCATCGATTTGCCATTGAAATAGCTCCACGATCGTTGGCAAGCGCACGCTTTGTTCAAACTTCAAAAAAGAAGCTGTTTTGTGGCGGGCGGTTCGACCGGGGTAGCCCAACAAAAACACAACGTCGTTCTCGCCGACACCATTCGGCTCGACTTGGACAAAACGTTTAGGTTTGTAAGGCACATTTTCTTTCGCAAAGGTTGCCGACGTCCCATCAGGGGCCGTGTAAGCGCGCATGAAGGAAAAATCGCCCGTGTGTCGTGGCCATTCCCAATTATCCACTTCACCGCCGAAGTTGCCGACCGATTGCGGCGGAGCGAACACCAGCCGAACGTCCTTAAGATAAGTGTACAAAAACAGCACGTATGTTTTGCCGGCAAACATCTCAGCTACTTCGGCTCGCAGGCCTTTGTTGTCTTTTTCAGCCTGCGCCTCTAACTCCTTCGCTCGTTTGTCGATTGCTTTCTTGCGATCCAAGCTCGACATGTCGCCGGCCACTGCCGCGAGAACCTCGGCTGAAACGTCTCGATAGTCCTCTGTAACTCGGACTTGATAGTCGGGAGCTGGTACCTCATCAGAAAGTATCGCGGCCCTAAAGCCGTCGGCGAGCAAGTCATTTTGCGGTGTGCTGGCCTTTTGAATAGCGTCGTAGGCGCAGTGGTGATTGGTGATAATCAGACCGCGCGACGATACAAACGAACCTGTACAACCGTTAACACGGCAGACTCCATCTACCAAGCTCAAACCCTTGGGATTGAAAAGCTCGTCGGCCGTCAGTTCGATCCCTTTGGCTTTCAGATCAAGCTTCGCTAGTTCGCTCATCGGAAACATTCCTTCGTCCGCCTGCAAGTTCCCTAAAAGTGTCGCAGCAGCGACGAGCGAAATCAAAAAAAACGCCTGCGAGCGGAGAATAAGTGCGGGTTCTTGCATCGTAAAGCCTTAGCTGAACAGGGTTTGTGTCAATTATTCGCAACGCTATCTATACGCAGGATATTATCGTAAGAACTCCGCGAATAAGCTGGCGAAAGCGTTTAGCGGCTACAAAATCGAGTGAAATTGTCGATTTCAAGGTGCAGATGAGTTCTTATTGCATACGAGTTGCATTTGAAGCCGATGAGCGTTACAATTCCTAACGTGAAGCCCAGGCGGCGTGGGAGACGGATGAAAGGATTGTGATGGCCACACACATTGTAACGGAAGCGCGTACTATTAGCTCAGAAGTTGTTACTGCACGACCCATTACAACCGGTCGACTGGATTGGTTTGGAGTCTTATGTTCCTTTGGCTGCGCAGTGCACTGTGCCGCCATGCCGGTTCTTGTTGCAACACTTCCAAGTTTAACCAGTTTGCAGTGGCTTGCTGATCCGCTATTTCATCAAATTGTTGCGGTCTTTTGTGCCGTTCTAGTTGCCAGAGCAATTGTTCCTGGTTACCGCAAACATCGTGAAAGCCGAGTTGTCGCGTTGGCCGGAATCGGCATTGCCTTGCTATTTGTTGCCGCGTTTATTCTGCCCGACACTTGCTGCTCGGACTCAATGCAGGGGCACACAAATTCAGAGATCGCTCAGCACAGTCAAAAGATCGTTTTGGTATCGTCTTCCAGTTTGATCAATGCAAAGACAGAGCTTGGAGCCTTCAGCGGTAACCAGCAAGCAGATAACGCGATTATTTGCGAAAGTGCAAATTGCTCCCACGGGGCTACCTTCAGTCGCCCGTTGCTGACAGCAGTGGAGCTAGAAGGACAACTGGGTTCCGATGTTGCCAGAACGCTAATTCAAGCTCAGCCGTTTCTCTCGCCTGTTGGCGGATTGTTTTTGATCATTGCGCACATAATGAACATTCGACTGCGATGCTGTCGTCGCGCGCCATGCAAGACGCCGTAGGATGGGACCATTTGTCCCGTCCTTGTCATCGCTTCTCTTTTGATTCTCGCAAAAAGCGCTCGGGACAAATGGTCCCAAACTACAGAGGCGTTTTGCTTGGCTGGCCGGCTACTTCACGCACGAATTTCGGCACCGCATATCCCGGCAAGTTATTTCTCAAATGCTCGATGATCGCATGTCCCGTCTCAACGGATGACTCGAAATGCAAGGCACCCGTCACTCGGTCCAAGTGGTGGATGTAGTACGGCAAGATCTGGATATTCACCAACTGTCGACAAAGTTCCAACTGGATAGCTGGCGAATCGTTGATGTCTCGCAGAAGAACGGTTTGATTTAGCAGGGTCGCGCCAGCCGTCCGAAGCTGCCTCATGGCATCAGCGAAGTTCGCGTCGATCTCTTGGTAATGGTTCACATGAAGCACGAAGTAAATTGCCGCTCGGCTGGTCCGGACCCAACTTAGAAGTTCTTCGCAAACTCGCTGCGGAATCACGACAGGGACGCGGGTGTGGATTCGGATGCGGCGAACATGGGCGATTTGGTTGAGTTCATGGACTAGCCACTGGAGCTGTGCATCGGCAACGGTTAACGGATCGCCTCCGCTGAGTATAACCTCTTCGATTGATGAATCTTTGCGAAGAGTGTCCAGTGACGCCTGCCAACCACTTTTTCCCGTCGGCGCAGTTTGGTAGGGATAATGTCGCCGAAAACAGTAGCGACAATGGATCGCGCACGCTCCGCTGGTCATTAGCAAGGCTCGGCCGACATACTTTTGCAACAGGCCGGGGTTTCGCGCGGCTGCGCTATCGCCGACGGGGTCCACCAAGCCGCCGGTGGCCCACGCCTGCGAGACTTCTTCCGGAATAGCTAAAACTTGTCGAAGCAGTGGATCATGCGGACTGCGACTCATTTTAGCAACGAATTCACGAGGTACAAAAACCGGAAAATCCGCTTCCGCAGCATCTGAAAACTCACTTTCGGGCAAATTGAGTAGTCGAAGAAGCTCGCGACTGCGGCGAACAGCCGTCCGCATGGATTCCTGCCAACGGATGGGGGGATTAGAAGTGGCTTCGACACCGCCGGGGATTGAGGCTAAAATCGTCGCCATTTGCTGCCTCGCCGGCCGTTGGGAACCACGTTGAGCCCCGCCCGGGGCCGCGATCCGAGCCGAAATTGGCGGACCGCTGCAGTTAGTTTGACTTGAAACATGAGGATTTGAAGTGGGTACCTACAAAACGAACGATTTCAAAAAGGGACTTAAGGTACAGATCGACGGCGAACCGTATTTGATGGTCGAGATGAACTTCGTCAAACCTGGGAAAGGAAATGCACTCTACAAATGCAAGATGCGCAATCTAATCCGCAACACGATGCTCGACCGAACTTACAAAGGCGGCGACGAACTCGAAGCGGCTGATGTGGAAGAAATTGATGTTCAGTTTCTCTACAAACAAGCCGACGGTTACGTGTTCATGGACAGCACTACGTTTGAGCAACACGAACTATCGGCGGTTCAAGTCGATGATGCTTGGAAATATTTGAAGGACGGGATGACCTGCGCCGTGATGCTATTCAATGGCTTACCGATTTCCATCACACCACCGATTCACGTTGACCTCGAAGTGACTGAATGCGAGCCCGGTGCTAAGGGCGATACCGCTACCAATGTAACAAAACCGGCGAAAGTCGAGACCGGCGGCGAGTTCATCGTGCCTGGGTTTATCAAGCAGGGTAACGTTATCAAAATCGATACCCGAACCGGCGAGTACGTCGAGCGAGTGAATAACTAGCGACAAATTCAATGTGGCTGATGCTGCCGGCATCAGCCGCTACAATTTTTTATGGAGTTCAAAGTGCAGCATTGGATCAACAAGTTCCGCTGCGCTGGTCGCGGGCTCCTGTTAGGAACACGAGGTCAATCGAGTTTCGCCGTTCATTTTGCGATCGCTGCCATGGTCGTATTACTGGCTTTTTTACTGCGATGCGAACTCTGGCAATGGTGCATATTGTTGCTTTGTATCGCCCTCGTCCTCGCAACGGAGTACGTCAACAGCGCCATCGAGCGTTTTGCCAAAGGGCTTTGCACAACTCATAATGAGGACGTCGGCGCGGCGCTTGACATTGCTAGTGCCGCTGTGTTGACGGCGAGCATCATTGCCGTGGTGATCGGGGGGTTGATATTCCTTAGTCAACTTCACCGACTGGGAGCACTGTAAACAAGTCGAGGTCTAAAACTCTTTGGATTGTCGAGTTTTCTTTTTGTCCGAGAGCATTTTCTTATCATCCAGTCGCCGACGCTTGGCAGCTTTCGACGGTTTGGTCGCCACCCTCCGCTTGGGTTGTATCAGTGCGGCTACGATGAGCACTTTCAACTTTTCACGGCAACTGTCAATGTTTTGAGTTTGATCGCGAAACTGCTGAGACTGAATAACAACCTCACCCTCAGTCGTGATATACCGTTGGGCCAGTCGGCGAAAGCGACTCATCGGTGCAGGCGGAAGGAAATCAACGGGCAGCGCCCACCGCAGAGTGGCTTTGCTGTTCACTTTGTTAACATTCTGCCCGCCCGGGCCGCTGCTCCGCGCGAAAGACCAATGCAAATGATCTTCCGGAATAGAAAGGTTTTCGTTGATAAACAAATCCGCCACGACCGACACCTAAACCTAATTGTCAAGGGAAGTGCGAAAACGAGCGGAAAAGCTACCGTTGTTTACGAACACTGATCGCCCACATTTTACACGCTCAAAAGTTTAGACATCGGCTCAAGAACGTTAACAGCAGTTAATTGACCAGTTATCATCCGAGACTCATCGTTACTGTCTTCGTTTCGACGTATGCCCTCAGTCCATCTTCGGCGGAGCGAGGGACAGCAACAAACTCTCCGCATTAGATAAAATCCGCAAGCAATATCAGGGAAATGGAAATAATGGTAATGGCAACGTTAATCATCCATTACAACAGGATGATTTGCAAAAAGCATGGGCTGAATATGTAGTAAAACTAAAAGAAGCGAAGAACCCCGCTGCCCAGCCTTTTGAACTGGCATTGCTCCGCATTAAAGATGAAAACTCCTTTGAAGCAGTAACTGCTAATAACATTGAACAAAAATTTATAGAACA
>JANNNN010000361.1:0-2173 GCA_031398555.1 Planctomycetia bacterium
CCAAGCTCTTGGTCGTTGCATTCCTTGGTGTCGAATGCCCGCTGGCCAAATTCTACTCCGAGCGACTGCAGAAGATACAAGAGACTTACGCCGCTCGTGGAGTTACAGTTATCGGCGTCGACGCGAACCAACAAGATTCGCTGTCCGAAATGGCGGCTCATGCGAAGCGACACTCGATGTCGTATGCGTTTGCGAAAGACAATCAGCAAGCGTTGGTCAACTCTCTCGGAGCTACGCGGACGCCTGAAGTCTTTTTGCTCGACGAACAACGATCGGTTCGCTATCACGGCCGTATTGATGACCAATACGGAGTTGGATACGTCCGCGAGAAACCAACTAAAAACGATTTGTCCGATGCAATTGAGAATCTGCTGAACGGTCAAGAAATTGCGATCACTCACCAAGCGGCTCCCGGTTGCTTGATAGGTCGTACAAAACAGCCGAAGTCGGATGCGACAGTGACTTATAGCAACCAAATCTCGCGGATCTTTGCCGATCACTGTGTCCGTTGTCATCGTGAAGGCGAGATTGGACCATTTGCAATGTCTTCATACGCTGAAGTGGCCGGTTGGGCGGAGATGATTCAAGAAGTGGTCGCCGATAAGCGGATGCCACCTTGGCATGCAAATCCAGAATTTGGAAAGTTCGCCAACGATTGTTCGCTAACCGAAGAAGATCGCAAACTGATTGACCAATGGGTTGCCGATGGAGCGCCGGAGGGCGATCGTGGTCAACTGCTTGAGCCGAAGACGTACATAACTGGATGGCAATTGCCTCGCGAACCGGATCTTGTCATTGCCATTCAGGCAAAGCCGTTTGCGGTCCCGGCTGAAGGCGAGGTGAAGTATAAGTACTTCGAAGTCGATCCAAACTTTACCGAAGATAAATGGATCCGATGCGCTCAGTTGCTGCCGGGTAACCGCTCGGTTGTGCATCACATTCTCGCCTTTGCCACACCCAAGGGATCCAAAGAGGGGTTGGAAGGTGCACGAGGATTTTTGGTTGGTTATGTGCCAGGTTCGCAGGCGGAGCAGTTCCCCGAAGGCATGGCTAAACGAATTCCGGCGAACAGCAAGTTGGTTTTCCAGGTCCATTACACGCCAACGGGTACTCCGCAAACCGATCTTAGCCAACTTGGCATAGTGTTTGCTGACGCTTCGGAAGTGAAACTTGAAGTGAAGACGACGAGTGCAGTTCAACCGCGGCTGCGAATTCCGCCGGGTGACGCGAACTATCGCGTTTCAGCCTTACTACCGGAAAAATTGCCCGAATGCAAACTGATAACGATGGCGCCCCATATGCATTTACGGGGCAAGGCGTTTCGTTACACAGCCGTTTACCCTGATGGCAAGAAAGAAATTTTACTTGACGTACCGGCGTATGACTTTAATTGGCAGACAGGCTATCGTCCTGCCGAACCGATCAAAATGCCGGCTGGTTCGAAAATAGAGTGCGAAGCAACGTTTGACAATTCAACCGCTAACTTAAATAATCCTGATCCGACGAAGACGGTCCGATGGGGCGACCAGACGGAAGATGAAATGATGATCGGCTACTTCGACATAGTCGTTCCGATTGGTCAAAGCCCTTCCTCCGATACAATTGCGGTTAGCCGAAGGAAAAAGCTGGCTGAACAGCTAATCAAACAAGGATTGTTCGAGCGACTGGACGTAAATAACGATAAGAAAATTGAGCGATCGGAAGTACCAAAGCAGTACAGCGATCGTTTCGATGAATTGGATGCGGACGGTGATGGAGTGCTGACGCAAGAGGATATTGAACGGAGTCGTTGAGGCGGAACAACCGGTTCCTGCCTTCGATTTGTACAATCTGGCAAGCTCTTGGGGGATTTCCATATGAGTCAAGTTCGTATGTTCGTGGCGGCTTTGACGGTCGCGGTTGCATTGAGTTACGCCGCGGAAGCGCAGGCAGCACCGCCAACTGGTTGGGATAGTACGATTATTCTACGCGGACAGGAGCGTACGGCGGTCAAATCGATGCCGATCGAAAAGCGTCCGATGCGCCCACTGCACATTTACGGCAATGCAGTTCGCCGGATGGATTATCGCGGGCAACGGTAGTCGAATGTCCAACCTGAATTAGAGTTTTCATTTGGGGTGGCACGCCCTGAGTATTCGAAGGGCGTGCTGCATTTTGACAGACTAAGCCCTTC
>JANNNN010000397.1:0-3327 GCA_031398555.1 Planctomycetia bacterium
CCAAGCTGCTCAAAATCGACGAATTCGGCGTGTTAGGTTTGATCTACCTAACATATTCGACTTAGCCTTGCGGCCAAATCTCGATCTTTCGTCTTTCTCTACCTGCAACCGTTAAGGAGGCCGCAGGCTTCTCGCGCTCGCTCAAAATTGTTTCACCAATCCAAACCGGTAAAGAACCGACTTAAATTGGCAATCGTCGTGCTGTGCAATCTGCCTTTTAAGGGGCAAATCCACTATTAGATGCCTTCTTCCAATCAACCATTTTGTCAAAGATCAGCTTGTCTCGCACTCGAAAACTTGTCTCGTGTGGAGCTCAGTACTTTACGCTTCAGAGTTCTTCGCGTCAACAGCAAATTTCAAGTTCTTTTCGGAGGTGATTCAGAATCATCTCAGGGTCGTTTCAGTCGTCAAAAGCTTTCACTTAAAACGCCTGAACCCGACCAACTCGAACGGCTGTGTCAGCGGTTTATCGTCAGCGAGGAGGAAGAATCATCGCGATTTCTCAGCGAATAACAAGGGCATCTAAGAGCTTTTTTGCATTTTTCTCTAAGTGGCCTACTGGTCACGCTTTACGCAATCACAAAACTTGCAAAACGCGGACCAGCCCTCCGAAGAGACCCCAATCGTGAACCAATTTACCACCAGCGACTCCGATTTCACGCATCAGAACTCCTTCACTGCACAACCTATCCTGAAATTCCCTACGACCCTTCCCCCGCTGCAGCGGATTCATCTCACATTCCAGGGTGGTCTCCAGGCTCAAATCGAAAAAGTAGCTGCTTTTCGTCAGAAACCGGATGCGAGGTAAAAGATTCGCTTTCAAGCACCGGTTGCTGACGAAACCAGCTACACCAAGAATTGTGCAAAATCTCCTCAGTTTCACATCGGGCTGGACTGGAGTTGCCAAATTGCGTATTTCCAAGATGGAGCATTGGAAATCCCCACGGTTTTCCGCAATACGCTCGACTCGCAGAGTTTTCTCCATTTGCTTTTCAGGCAGCAGCCAAAGATGGTCCATCATCGCAATCTCACTCTAGTGCCATGGCTCTGTCTGCTACTCAATGCAGTCGCTAGCCTAATCGGCCTTAGCGGCTCGTCGTGCCATGCCCAAAACGGGACTACCTATCCAACTTTTCCCGTGTTGGCACCTCCGCCACTCAGCGGCTCAACCAGCTTGGACTCAAACTTCGCTGGCCCCCGCGTCGCTGATCCCAATTCGTACCCGCCATCGAACTGGAATCAGCCCGTCCAAGGGTTCAATGATAGGGGAATGCTCGCCCCGCATCCTTCCAACTATGTTGCGGCTTACGATCTGAGACGCATCGACTCAGTTCGCCGTTCTGCAAATGAATACCGTTCGCGGCCTTCAAGTTTCCCGATTGTTACAGAGCTTGCGACTCAAAACGCGGCCCTAGCTGATCAGTGGGCCGAACTTGCCGAGAAGTTCAACGCAACTTCGCTTCGGTTGGGGGCGGCCAACGCCAAGTTCGACTCGGCCGCTCGCGATTACGACGATGTCGGCGCCAAGCTGCGTCAGTATGGATTGACGCCTACAATCGGATTGCTGCTCAGCCACAAAAAAAGCCAGCTTGACGATTGGCAAGTCGATGGTTCAGCTGGCTACGTAAATGATGAACTCCAACGTTCGCGTGAGAAGCAGCTTGGAAATGAGACGATTGTGCATGATGGCAGCGACGCTGTCCGCCAAACCACAGAGATCCTCGCGCGAGCCGGTTATGGTTCAACGCACGCCGCGTATGCTACGCTGGCCCCGCAAGTTCAAACACTGCTACGCGAGCGCAGCGACTGGCTTCAATCGCTAACTCAGGGCTACAACGACTATCGCCAAAGGCTCGGCGAACTCGATTCCGCTTCCACTGCGTTCGGCAAACTGACTGACGACTATCGTAAACTAATCAATCGCCATGTAACCTGGATACGCAGCATCGATCCGATTCGGGTCGCGGATTTTCGAAAGTCCCGCCCTGGACTGAGCGCTCTGTTTGATTCCCGTCGCAGCGAGGCTTTCGCATATGCGTTAACTCAAAAATGGAACAACAACCCATCCAGCGGAGCAGCACTGCTTGGAACGATTTTGGTTATCTTTGTAGTACGAATCCTCGCGAAGTCGTGGTTGATCGGCAAGCGAACGCGAATGCGAGAGACAAGCGTCAGAACACGGAAATGCCTCGCCAGTTTACTCACGCCAATAGTGGCCGTTGCCCTTCCAAGCATTCTGTATGTAATCGCGAGGTGGCTTAGTTCCGGATATGTAAGCGAAGCGACATTGCATGTAGCGAGTGGAATTTACGCAGCAAGTTTCATTGCACTGCTTGTGGAAGTCCCTCGTCAACTCTTAAGAACCAATGGATTCGTTGAGCGGCACCTGAAAATAGATTTGCCGCGACGGCAACGGGCTTCGGTCTACCTGTTTGTGATCGGAACCGGTTTGGTGCTATCAGCGTACCTAGTGACACTCGCTGAACATATTGATCATGGAACTTGGAGTGCTTCAATTGCCCGATTCGGTTTCATCGCCTCCCTGCTGCTCGTCGCTTGGACAGCCCACCTGGCTCTCAAGCCTAACGGCGGCTTCCTCGAACCGCTAATTGAGAAGTTTGGTGGGAGTGTGCTGTATCGAATCCGATTTTTATACTACTTCCTCGGAGTCGGATTTCCGGTAGCGATGATTACCCTGTCAGCACTGGGTTACCAATTTACCGCGACTGAAATCATCAAGCGAGCTGGGACTATGTTCGTCTCGCTTCTCGTCGGAGCAACGCTTTGGTCGGCCGTTAAGATACTCGCTTCCGGTGCATGGCACGCGCTGACCGGCACCCGAGATGACAGTCGATTGGACGACGGCGACGAAGTCCAAACAGCACGCGTTTCAGGCGCTTTGGCAGAACATTCACTTGAGCTCAAGCACCAAATTGCATTCCTCAGTCAATGCACGTTGGTTCTCGCAGCAATTGCCAGCGCAGGTTGGCTCTGGATCGATATTTTCCCGAATGTTCGAATGGGAAATCCGGTGCTTTGGAGCATTCAAGATAGCGTAACGCAATCGTTTATCGATGCGAGTGGTCAGAAGGTAAGCCGAACCCAAGTCGAGACAACTCCCATAACCGCATTGCGACTTGTCCTTGCTGCTGCATCGCTGTTCGTTGCGTTCCAACTAGCCAAGCTCTTGCCCGGAATTTTTGATGCATTAGTGCTCCAGCGAGTTTCGTTCGACGAAGCGATGGAACACTTGTCATTGGTGCTCGGACGTTGCTTGTTGTTCGGCGCTGGATGCTTCATTGCATGCCGACTAGTCGGACTTCGCTG
>JANNNN010000419.1:0-4251 GCA_031398555.1 Planctomycetia bacterium
GAAAACTCGATCACCGCTTTCGTGATCCCTGCGGAAGCCGGGACCCAGAGGTGCAAAACGCAGCGTGCGTAACCCTGGGCCCTGACTTACGTCAGGATGACGAAGGCGGGTATCAGAACGCCGCGGTTACCGAGAACAGGACCTTGCCGTCCGAGATCGACGATCCGTCCTTGGTCGACGAGAAGTTGGGCTGCAGCGGCGCTGCTTCGGCGCGGCTGATGTCGGTGTCGACATACGCGACGCCGAGCGTCAGCGGCCCGACGACATAGTCGACACCGACTAGCCAATCCCAGTATTTGCCGGTCGGTGCGACGCTGGTGCCGTTGGGGCCGAGCCCGGGGTTGCCGTCGGAGTACCCGATATGCGCCTTGGCGGTCAGCGGCGTGCCCGGGATGCCGGTATTGGCGCACCGGTTTTCGTAGCGCCTCCTCAAGTTCCAGTCGTAACGGCCTATCGTCCAGTAGTCCCAACATACGTTGCTCCGGCAGCGGTTTATTCAACCTATCGACCTGTCTACCCTGTCGCGCCCGCGGCTGTTTACATCCCCCCCACAACGGTCTATGCTCCACCGGTCTACGCTCCACCGGTCTATGCTCCTCCGGTCTATGCTCCACCGGTCTATGCTCCACCGGTGTACGGGACAGTTGCACGTTATCGAACTGGTTACCTAGCACCGGGACTGGGCGGCTCGCCTTCCGTCTATACGCCCGGGCAGCCGGTTCGCAATGCGCTTCGTTATGTGGTACCGTAAGTAAGGCAAACGGACAATAAAAAAATACCAGCGAACCCACAATCCGGGAATTGCAGCCAAGATGCAAAGGGCCTGAGGTAAAGTGGGAGTGCGGGATCTTTGAGTCGTCTGTCCAAATCCTTTGCATCTAGGCTGCAATTCCCAGATTAACGCAATCGGTGCGTGCTGTGCGCAGACGGCGAGGCAGTTGTTGGGTTCAGACGCTAAGGTCTTGTCAGCTCTCAAAGGTCCTTCTGATTACGGCGCGGAGTTTGATAGTTGCGGCTTGATTGTAACCGACCATTTTTCGATGCCAGCCTGACGCATGAGCAACTGGTTTAGCTTTCGAAAAGCTTGCTTGGTTAATGTCACGCCCTTGCAGTAGACCTTGTCAATAAACTCCACGAGCGGACTTACGGACTTCCATGTCATGGAACTAGCCCACCTCACTGCATCGTGAATTGTCTTGAGCTGTGTGCCATTCCAGTGGCGTTCCAGAGTACCCCAGCAGCGCTCGATAATGTTGTACTTGCTATGATAGGGTGGATAGTAAACAAGTTCAATTTCCAGCGCCTGCTTGTTGGCAAACTCAATCAATCGCTTCATGAACTGTCGACGTGAGCTTGAGACTTCAGGGCCATTGTCCAAGTCGATCATGAGCTTTCTTACGTTCGGGTAGAACTGCTTGCGGCTTATCCACCACCTCTCAAGCTGGTCCGCTGTTGTATCGGCCGTCGCTGGCCCTTGGATAAACGTGATGAACAATTGAGCGCTTTCTATTTCCAGCAGCCCGCAAGGTGTGATGGACTGTCCACCCAAGTCATGATCGGCTGCGTGTACTGCATTGTCATCGCGTGTCTTTCCGCCACGACTAAACGGTCCAAGTTTAACTTTGGCTTTGTTATCGATTGAGATACGTAAGATGCTCAGATCTTCTTTAGCTCGTTGATGTGCGTCGTTCACGTTCTTAAAGATGGCATCGGTTTGAGGCACCTTCTTCTTTGGCACTGTCTTGCGGAGCCTACGTAGCACGTGCCCGTTTCGATTGAGCACTCTTCGAAGTGTCCTGGGTGATGGCAAGTTGCTGACCGGGATTCCGAGGGAATCAGCCAGAATCTCACGCAGCGATTTACCTGTTACGCGTGTATAAACTTTGCCAGTACGCAATTGCGGATCAGCTTGCGAGTTCTCAGACAGCAGTTGCTCTACTACCGGCAATAGTTCTGGCATTACGACTTCGATGCGAGGTCGGCCTGCCGAATTTAGCAATGTTTTTTTCAACGTCCGGCGTGGCAACCTCAAGCGGAATAGCCTGCGATTCGATCAAGCCGCGAGCAACCGCCTTTCGATTCCAACCGAAGATCGTTTCTGCGGCGCGTGGACTGCATCCGGCATAGGTTCTGCAAGCCCAAGCAAACCAGTTGCGTCGGGTGGCTCCCGTAAGTTGTCGTGCAGCTTGACGAATACCAGCAATAAGCCCTGTGTCAAATTGTGCCATGACTGAATTCCCAAGCCCCCCTGGAAGTCGTTCGCTGCTTAGTATCTTCACAGCGATGTGGGATATAAGCAGACTGCCGGCTTATCCTACGTGCCAGGTTGGTTCCCAACCTTTGCGATAAGCTTTCGTGAGCCATGAATGAGCTTTCTCGTGGCTGGTAATTTTCAGCAATTTTGAATCCCAGACCAGTTCTTGCCCAGGGTATCGAATACCAATGGTCCCCAGCAAAACAGTTTCGGTTAGTGGAGCGGCATAGTCAAAGTGCGAGGTGGTTTCGCCGACTTCGCGACATGCGTCTGCCCATTGAGTGTAGTGATCGACTTGCTCAATAATTGGAAGATCGGCGGTAGCAAACTTCGCTTCCGGAAAAATCTTGGGCATCGCGACGTGAGGAATAACCAGGGTCCCTTTTTCGCCAATCAAAACCGAACCAGCCGCCGGCAGTTTGTAATCGGCGGGTACTTCTCCAAGTCGCTCGCGGGGTGGCAGCGCTCCGACGCCATCATACCAAGTTACATTAATGGTGGGTCCTACGGTATATTCAGTGCCATCGAAAACGTAAGCTACCGAAGCGCGATCCGTCCATGTTTCTGGCATGATCTCTGGGGCCTGTGCGGTAAGTGATTTGGGCGGACTCAGCTTTAATGACTTGAAAACTGGATCCAAAATGTGGCACCCAAAGTCACCTAACTGTCCGGTTCCATAGGCCTGCCAGCCGCGCCAATTGAACGGATGGTACATGCCAATTTTGTAAGGACGCTCCGCAGCGACGCCTTGCCAGAGATCCCAACGAGCAGTGGTGGGTACTGGATCTGAGCCTTCAGGCCGAGGGATGTTTCTAGGCCAGGCTGGTGTGCCGCTTTGCCAGGAATGAACCGCTTTCACCTTGCCGATCAATCCCGAATGAACCCAATGAACGGCAGTGCGATACGCGGAATGCGACTGAATCTGATTGCACATCTGCGTGACGGCTTTGTGTTTCTTGGCAGACAATTGCATTTGACGGGCTTCGAAGACAGTGTGGGTCAACGGTTTTTGGCAGAAGACGTGCTTGCCAAGCTGCATGGCGGCCAGCGAAATTGGGGCATGCATAAAGTCTGGTGTTGAAACGAGTACTCCGTCGATGTCCTTGGCATCGTCGAGCAGCTTGCGCCAGTCATCAAAGCGTCGCGCGCTTGGGTACTTTTCGGCTGCTTGGCCAAGATGATCCTTCGAGCTGTCGATGTTGCACAGTGCGGCGACTTGCACAGCAGGACTTGCGGCAACGCCCGTCAAGTCGCTCCAACCTTTTCCACCCGTTCCGATGCTGGCTATGTTCAAGCGATCAGCAGCGCCGTATAGACGCGAGTACTGCAGAGCCGGCAACGTGATTGCAGCCCCAGCGATAGCGGTAGTCTTGAGAAACGAGCGACGGTTGCGAGCAGACATGGCGGGACTCCCATTGGTTGGACGGACAGTGGGCTAAGATGGAGGCTTAACCCCACGCAGGATGCGTCTGATTCTAACCCAATCGAGAGTGCCAGATGAATCACTCGACGCGGAACCTAAAAGAAATCGGACAGGCACGTCCAAGGCGCTTAGCAAGGGATCCGCTACCACCGCGGAATTCACTTGACCCGAGTCCAGCCACGAGTTCGTGTTCGCAATTACCGTCGAGTCTCATTGTTTTGCCAAAGACTCACTCGGCGGAGACTAGCTACACCAGCTCAATCATCGCTTTCAAAACACCCGTTTCAGGCCGAGTGAAACTGTCGAACTGAGCGATAATGTCATCAAAAGACGTGCGATGGGTTATCCACGGTTCAGTATTAATTGTACCGTTTTCGATCAGACCGATGATGCGCGTGAAATCGGAGGGCAGTGCGTTGCGGGATGCCTTGATAGTCGCTTCGGGACGATGCAATACCGGATGTCGAAATGCAACTTCTTCGGTCGTGATCCCCACATAAACCAACGTGCCAGTGGGCGCGAGATACTTGAGCGCACCGGACATCGAGTGCTTGTTGCCGGTCGCGTCGGTGAC
>JANNNN010000485.1:0-7243 GCA_031398555.1 Planctomycetia bacterium
GCTTCAATTTTTCGAAAAGAATGGCGAAGTCTGTCCAGCCAACTGGAAAGAAGGCGCACGCACCATCAAACCGACAGTGCAAGACAGCAAGTCGTTCTTCCGTGCTGAGTATGCTTCTTAGTGAAAATAAAAAATGCACGAGCCGACATTTCATTTGTTGGCTCGTGCATTTTCGTCTCGTTTGAAAAATCGGCAGTGGCACACACACTGCGTGAAGCACTAAAGCACTCCACACATTTTGCCCCGGCGTATGCCACTGCCTATTGATCCATCTATTTCGCTGTGTTTCGTGGTTGGTATGTTTTAGTTGTGTAGCTTACTTTGCTTTGCGTTATCCGTACTTGAGTACCAATGTTATCGCCAAATGGCACTACATCCCTTGGGGCGAACAAGCGCCATTTGCTGACCG
This sequence comes from Planctomycetia bacterium, assembly GCA_031398555.1. Classification (GTDB taxonomy): domain Bacteria; phylum Planctomycetota; class Planctomycetia; order Pirellulales; family Pirellulaceae; genus Aureliella. The sequence continues at coordinate 410 of JANNNN010000485.1, forward strand.
ATTTTTGGTAAAATCCGGCCACTCCACCGTCCTTCTAGATGGACAACCACCCCGGTTTCATAAAAGACGTGTGAAAACAGGATTTGAGCTTTGATGCACATCACCGGCTTTGAGACCTTTGATCTTCGCTTTCCAACATCGCAGAATCTCGATGGATCGGATGCGATGAACCCAGACCCAGATTACTCAGCCGCCTACGTGCTATTGAAAACGGATTCGCGGGACCTGTCTGGTTTTGGAATGACGTTTACGATTGGACGAGGCAATGAATTGTGCGTAGCGGCGATTCGTTCGTTGGCACCGTTGCTGGTTGGTCAATCGCTTGAATCGCTAATGGCCGAGCCTTGGAGGATGTACCGACGATTGACGGGCGACAGCCAACTACGTTGGGTCGGCCCCGAGAAAGGTGTGATTCATTTGGCCGCCGCCGCGGTCGTCAATGCCGTCTGGGATCTTTGGGCGAGAATGCATGGCAAGCCGGTGTGGAAGTTGATCTGCGAGATGTCAGCCGAGCAGTTTGTCGCGTGCGTTGATTTTCGCTATCTATCCGATGCAATCACGCCTGCGCAAGCGATCGAACTCCTGCGTCGCCATGAAGGAACAAAGTCAGAGCGAATCGAGCAGTTGAAATCCGAAGGTTACCCGAGCTACACCACTTCGGCCGGCTGGCTTGGTTACACCGACGAAGCTCTGCAAGCGAAGTGCGAAGACTTGAAACGCCGCGGCTGGTCGCACTTCAAGATCAAAGTCGGCCGAGACCTAGAAGACGACAAGCGGCGATGTCGAGTCTTGCGGAAACACATGGGCTACGATGCGCACATGATGATCGACGCCAACCAAGTTTGGGATGTGCCAGAAGCAATCGACTGGATCGGCGAATTAGCTAAGTTTAAACCATGGTTTGTTGAAGAGCCGACTTGCCCTGATGACATCCTCGGACATCGGAAAATTGCGAAAGCTATAGCGCCGATTCGCGTAGCATCGGGCGAAATGTGCCACAACCGAGTCATGTTCAAGCAATTTATGGAATGCGGCGCGATGCAGGTTTGCCAAATCGACAGCTGCCGCTTGGGGGGCGTCAACGAAGTGCTGGCTGTGATGCTTTTGGCGGCTAGATTCGAGATTCCCGTCTGCCCGCACGCGGGTGGAGTGGGGCTGTGCGAGTACGTGCAGCACCTGAGCATCATCGATTATGTCTGCGTTTCAGCGAAATTGGACGATCGCGTGGCCGAGTACGCCGACCACTTGCATGAACACCTCCACGATCCGGTTGAAATGCGAAACGGTCGGTACATACCACCGAAAAACCCTGGTTACAGCGTCCAATTCACCGATTCGGCCATCAACGGCTTCAGTTTTGGTTAAGATTGGCTAGCCTGGATGGACCGGCGACATCGGGATATAACTGGGGATTGTGCGAGGATTCGCATAATTTTACTAAGCCGAATACGTTAGCGAGGGAGCACCCGCTTTCGACTCCGCGATCCGGTTCCGCGCCAACGTCCACGAACGCCGCTTTATGCAACCTATCGATCCAACCATTGAACGCCAGCGACTTCGCCGACGGACGTTCGCAATTATCTCACACCCTGACGCTGGCAAAACAACCCTAACCGAAAAATTGCTGCTGTTTGGTGGTTCGATCGAAACGGCCGGTGCTGTCCGCGGACGCAAGAACCAGAAGGCCGCAACTTCAGATTGGATGGAGCTCGAAAAGCAACGTGGGATCTCGGTCAGTTCGACTGTGCTGACGTTTGAGTTCGATAGCTGCCAAGTCAATTTACTCGACACGCCTGGTCACCATGACTTCAGCGAAGATACCTATCGGACGTTGATGGCCGCCGATGCCGCCGTCATGGTTATCGACTTGGCAAAAGGTGTCGAAGCCCAAACTGAAAAACTCTTCCGCGTTTGTGCTCTGCGAAAGATCCCAGTTCTGACGTTTGTTAACAAAGTCGACCGAACAGGCTTATCGCCACTGCAAGTGCTCGACGACATCGAGCGAAAGTTCTCGATTGAGGCCGTGCCACAGACTTGGCCGATCGGTACCGGAGCGGACTTTTGCGGCTTCGTTGATTTGCTCGACGAACAAGTACATCTGTTTCAGCAGCGCGATAGTTCACGCCGCATTCAGGCGACCAAGTTGAGTTGGGCTGAGTTCGCCGAAGAGCATGCTACGATCGCGCCAATTCAAACTGGTGCAACGGCCAACATGCGTAACTACTCGACTGAGGCACTCGTCAAGGCGGTGCACGAAGAAATAGAATTGGTGCAAATGGCCGGCGCGACGCTTGAGCAAGAGAGCTTTTTGTGTGGCGAACAGACTCCGGTTTACTTCGGTAGCGCGCTAACCAACTTTGGAGTAGAACACTTTCTGCGAGGTTTCTTGAGACTCTGTCCGCCACCCTCGGATCGACTCAGTAATATCGGTCCGATCGCCGCTAGTCGTCCAGAGTTTGCCGGATTCATCTTCAAGATTCAAGCCAACTTGGATCCACGCCATAGGGATCGCGTAGCCTTTGTTCGCGTCTGTTCAGGTCGTTTTGAGCGTGATATGGAAGTTACCGTCGCCCGCAGTGGCAAGAAGATTCGAGTGCCTCGAGCGCTGAGGATCTTTGGTCAAGATCGTCAAACGATGGAAGAAGCATTTCCTGGCGACATCATCGGCGTGATCTGTCCGGGTGAGTTTCAGTTGGGCGACACGTTGTGCCAAGGTGAACCAGTGCATTACGAAGCCCTACCTCAGTTCTCTCCCGAGTTTTTTGCAGTTCTCGACTGCCCTGATACGTCACGTCGCAAGCAATTCGATCGCGGTCTGTCGCAGTTGGTTGAAGAGGGGGCGATCCAAGTATTCCTTGACGCCCGTTCAACGCGGCGCGAGATGATCCTGGCTGCGGTGGGAGAGTTGCAATTTGACGTGGTGCGATTCCGTTTGGAGAGTGAATACAACACTCCCACCACTCTGAGTATGCGGCCCTTTAAACTCGCGCGATGGATCAACGTCACGCCCGAGCAAATCGCAACTTTAAAACTACCCTACGCGGCCAAGCTCGTTAAAGATCAGTACGGCCACCACGCTGTGTTACTGCAATCTGAGTGGGACGTTCAGCATGTCGAGCGCGAGAACCCCAAAATTCGTTTCGACGCCATCCGCGTATCAAGTTTCGAGCAAGCCATTGCCGAACGCGCAGCAGAAACGGTTTAGAGTCGCACAATTGTCCCAATTGTAGCTGCATTGGTATGGTGTAGATTTAGACTGCAAAAACAATAGCTCGCAGTCGCTGAACGTGCCCATCACTCACACCAAAATCGTTTAACTTTAACCAGTAGCCAGCGGAGCCTGCTGACTTAATAGCAATACTCTGACTAAGCTTCGTTTTCAAAGCTGGTCCTCATTGATAACGGAAGCACGAGGCGCACGAGGCTCCTGCCGAGCTGCTCTTGGCGCATAAACAGACTTCAATGTACTTGTGACCGTGAACTGGTCGCCCGCAGGCTTCCTTGTAGAACTAGAGGACGTGCTCAGGTACGTTTGCGTCGAACTTGCTGCCGAGCGAAGCTCGGCAGGAGCCTCGTTCTCCCGATTTATTGTTCGCTACAGTATGAGCATGCTATTAAGTCAGCAGTCTGCGCTGGCTGGCTACCGGTCAATTAAACGATTTTAGGCTATGGACAACCATCACGCGTCCGGATGTTGCGTTAGCCAATTGCTAATCCACTCAGCGACAATCTTTGGTAACGGTAAGAGCGGAGATTTGTTGTAGTCGATATCACTGGCGTAGCCACCGTTCGTATAAGCCGCTTCGAGCAGCGGTTGCAACTCAAGCACGACATCCGCGTCTGTCGGCCTTAACGGGATTTTTAACTTAGGGAGTGGGGCAGTCAGTGGAATCGGATAGTACTCGCACTGATCCGATCGAACACCACGAACTACCGTAGCTCGATAAATGCCGCGCAGTCGAACTGGCACGTGCCCTACATCGACCGCCACCGCCCAATCGCCCGTTCGCACCAGGTCGATTTCGACCAAGTTGACTTTTCCTTCAATCATCGCATGTTGCTTCTTGCGATACATTTCCAAACCGCGGCCGATCTTATTCGCGGGGCTGAGGAACTCAATCGAAGTCACGACACGATTTCCGTTCTGAGTATCGATAATTTGAAAGCGTCACAACGTCGGCGGCTCGACCTCTCGCGGAAGCAACACGGCCTCAGTTTCTGTTGTCACTGCAACAGAGCCTTCTTGCTCGTAGGACGACAGACGAAATGGTTCCGTCACGACAACATCAGGCACAAAACGATGTCGCCATTCCTCGTCGTCGAACTTCGATTCAACCGTCACGTACTCCTCGATCCGAGCCCGTAGTCCCGTTGGAAGATTCGGTTGCAGCCGATCACTGGTGTACGTAGTCAAACGTGCATGCACGTCTCCCCAATGGTCTTCAAGCCAAGGGTCCATACCAGGAAAGGGGCTTTTTCGACGCATCGCAGATCACCGTGTCTAAGTTACTTCACATAGCGTGACGCTCAAAATGTCTAACGCAGTACCTCCGCTATTATAACCAACAGGGCCTTTTAACTTATTCTTCGTCCTCGTCATCTTCAACCAACGAAATTGCCCACTCTGGATAGGGCACTTGGCTGCCCTTCACGGAGCGCCAGATGATTCGATTCAAGATGTCCTCTGGGGCTTTGTCGACTTCACGAAAGTTCAGCGTGGCGGATACCAATGCGTCTTCGCGCAAGATCTTATCCAAGATAGCGGCGGGGCTTGGGTTCATTTGATCAAGGGGAACCAGGTTTGGCACCGCGTCGAACGGTTTCAAATTGGGCTGGTCGAGAAAACAGTCGAACATCGGCGTAGCGCTGGCATCGAATTGATTCATCGGTGGCAAGCCTAGAATCTGCTCCATTGTCCGCAGGATACTTGACGTGTTGTACTGTGTACCCACCGTTTCGCCGCGCTTGGTGTAAGGACTGATGCAGTATGCAGTCGTGCGATAACCGCTGACGTGATCCCAGCCGGCTTGAGGATCATCTTCGATTGCAAAAATGGCCATCTCGGACCAGAATTTCGAATGGCTGAGCGCTTCAACGATGCGACCGAACGCGAGATCGTTATCCGCCATGCAACTGGCCGGCGTGGGGCAGTTTACCGCTGTGCCACTGCCATGATCGTTCGGCAAGCAGATGATGGTCAGGTTTGGATATTCCCCTTTGGCCTCGTACTCGGCTAGTTCTTTGATGATAAAGTCTGCGCGAAATTGATCTGGGACTGACATCTCCCAACCCACATACGCAGTCGGTGAAAAAGGTCGAATCGTTTCGACACCAGGCTGGCTCTCGAAGATCACTTCGTCGCTTTCACCTTTCCAAGTTCGGTAGCAAGCCAAGAAATTCGGCGAGCCATTCTTGGCGGGATCGCGATAACGCACTTTCGGCTTCATGAACTCGCCGTAGTTGCGAATGGTCTTCTTACCAGCAAGTGCGTTGTCCCAGATAAAACCGGCTGGCGAATAGGCCAACGCATCGACTTCATCTTCACCCATGCCGTCGGGATAACTGCGAGGAAAACCAGCAAAGCTTTTTTCCATGTAGTCAGTGCTAAACGCTGTCGTGCTCCATTGATGACCATCCGCACTCAAAATACCGTTGCAGTACGTATTATCGAGCAGCACAAACTCATCGACCATCTTGTGCTGATTGGGGGTGATCTCCTTGCCGAAAATGCACAGATCTTTGTAGCCGCGTCCTTGCTCGAGCGCTCCAAAAACTTGATCGTAAGTTCGATTCTCCTTTAGGATATAGACCACGTGTTTGATCAGACTCGGTTCACCGATTCGTTCTGGAATTGCCTTGGGAGCAACATCTTTGCGGGCTGGTTGAGCCGCTTGAGCGATGGCGGCGCGGCGCATGTTCTTAGCCGATCGCTCGGACAGCATTGCAAGTTCATCCGCATCCTTTGGCAGTTTCGCTAGTGAAATGCTGCCATGGTAATGATGCGAGTTAAAACCTTCGGCTTTGCCCTGCTTCTTTGGCTTGATCGGCAGGCCTTTGATATTGGCCACACACAGTTGTCCACGTTGTGCATCAAAGACAATCGCGCCTGGAAACCAACCGACTGGAATCAGCCCGATCAATTTGGTTTCTCCTTTATCTTCCGGGTCGAAATCCATCACTGCAATCGCGTTTTGAGTTCCATTGGCGACGTACAATTTCTTGCCGCTTGGATCAAAGGCCATTGCATTGGGGCTCGCACCGAACAGATCGGCTGGACTCGATTTAGTCCACACTGTTTCAATGACGCGTTCGCTTGCAACATCGATCAAACTTAGGCTATCGCTCCCAGCGTTCGCGCAAACTACGAATTCTTGATCGGGTGAAACCGCCAGACCGCTGGCGTGCAGCCCCGTCAGTAGTTCGTTGGTTACTTTGCCTGTCTTCAAGTCGATGAAGCTAACCGAACCTTCGCTAGCGATGTTACGCACCGCGTCGACTCGAACGGTCGTGCCACGACCGGCTGGACCCACTAGATTGCCTGCGTCTGGTCTGCGTCCGCCCCAATTGCTAACCACTGCTTTGTCACCGACGAACACCACGTCATAGGGTGCGACACCGACGTCAATGCTGCGTTTTAGTTCACCGGTCGTGCTGTCGATCTCTATCAAGCGATTTGACAGGTTGCCGCAAACGAACAACGACGAGCCATCCTTACTGAGCGCCAAGCCGCTTGGAATTTCTGCTTTGCGGCGCGGTGCGGCAGCTGGTGGCAAGGGCAGTGTGTGCGATGGAACGACTTCACCTGCTTCGTTGACTGAAAAGACTTTGATCGAG
>JANNNN010000495.1:0-5341 GCA_031398555.1 Planctomycetia bacterium
AGCACTACGGCGGATACATTCACCTGAAGACAATCCCGAACGCTGCACAGGTGTTGATTGACGAGGCCGGGCTGTGGGCTGACCGTTTGAGCGTCAATATTGAGCTGCCGACGGAGAGCGATCTTCAAAAATTGGCTCCTGAGAAGAAAAAGCCTCAGATTATCGTCGCGATGCAGGGAATCAAATCGAAGATTGATGAAAACAAGCACGAGCAAGCAGCCGGCTTCAAGCCTCCTCGATTCGCACCGGCGGGCCAGAGCACTCAGATGATCGTTGGTGCGACGGAAACGCCCGATCTAGAAATCCTTAAAACCGCTTCTCAACTGTACGAGGGACAAAGTTTGCGACGCGTTTATTACTCAGCGTTTAGTCCGATCCCTCACGCCGATGCGCGTTTGCCGGGACAGTCACCCCCATTGGTCCGCGAGCATCGACTTTATCAGGCAGATTGGTTGATGCGATTCTACGGTTTTTCCGCCGACGAAATCGTGGCCGAAGCCGATCATAACTTGTCGCTGGACATAGACCCTAAGCTCGCGTGGGCACTTGCGAACCGCCACTACTTTCCGGTCGACGTAAATCGAGCGAGTCAGGAAAAGCTGTTGCGTATCCCCGGCGTTGGAGCCCGAAACGTAAAGCGTATTCTTAGTATTCGACAGCATAAAAGCTTGCGTAGCGAAGACTTGAAGAAGTTGCGAGTTGCCTGGAGTCGCGCGAAGTTCTTTGTGGTGACAGCCGACCATAATTCGGCACTCGCCAGTTTAGATCAGCTGGATCTGCGAACGAAAGCGAAACCAAAGTCGACTCAGTTGATGTTGTTCGATACGGCAGACTCCGCGCGCACGGGCGAAGTTTAACGCGTTATGGGTGGTCTATGCATTTCGAAAGCGCGGACTCGTTCGATCAGTGGCGAACCATAGCGCGGCGATTGCTAGCCGGTGAAATTTCGCCGACTGAAGTCCAGTGGTCAGAACGTGCGGCGCAGTTGAGTTTATTCGCTGCGACCGAGTCGTCCCGCTTGCCGGAGACCGATGCGGCACCATTCTCGGTGCCCAAAGCGTTCGTTGAAATCGCCAAGAATGTTGCCTGTCATCGCGACTCTGTTCGATGGACATTGCTGTATCGCGCGCTGTGGCGGTTGCTGCACGGTGAACGTCATGTGCTATCGATCACAACGGACGACGATGTCTATCAACTGATCCAAATGCAGAAAGCAGTCACACGCGATGTTCACAAGATGAAAGCCTTTGTGCGATTTCGCAAAGTGACGACGTCTGACGGACTAGAGAGTTACGTTGCATGGCATCGGCCCGACCATCGCATTGTGCGACTGGCGGCACCCTTTTTTGCACGACGGTTTGCCGGTATGAACTGGACGATCTTGACGCCTGATGAATCGGTGGCTTGGGACCAATCGACACTCAATTTTGGCCCTGGAGTTCCGGTCCGCGAGGCGCCTGATAGCGATACTTTGGAAGAGTTATGGAAGACTTACTACGCGTCGATCTTTAACCCTGCTCGCGTTAAAGTTGCGATGATGAAACGCGAGATGCCGGTGCGTCACTGGGCAACGCTGCCTGAAGCTCAATTGATTGACGAGTTGCTGCGCGATGCGCCAAATCGAGTCGCCGAGATGATTGACAAGCACGAAGGCTTCGCTCAGACGGCGAGCAATTTTATGCCGGATGAGTTCGATTTGGGGTCGTTGCGAGTAGCGGCCGCCGGATGTCGAGCTTGCGATCTGTGCAAGCACGCGACCCAAACTGTCTTCGGAGAAGGCCCTGCAAATGCAACAGTCGTTCTCGTCGGAGAACAACCGGGTGATCGGGAGGATATCGAGGGACATCCATTCGTCGGCCCCGCCGGAAAGCTGCTCGACGAATCGCTTACTCTTGCCGGCATCGATCGAAAGGATGTCTATATCACGAACGTAGTTAAGCACTTCAAATTCACCGAAGAACCGACAACATTTGGGAAACGTCGACTTCATCAAAAGCCCGACGCTCGCGAGATTTTCGCTTGTCGACCTTGGTTGGAAAGAGAACTGGCAGCCATCAAGCCTGAAGTGATCGTTTGCTTGGGTGCGACCCCCGCACAGGCTCTCTTCGGACGCGATTTTCGAGTTACGAAGAGCCGCGGAATAGTCCTTCCATCTGAATGGTGTCAACGAACTTTGGCAACGTGGCATCCCTCAGCAATACTTCGCATGCCGGATCTTGCTCGCCGAACGCAGATGCAGCAACAGCTCATTGCCGATTTAGATTCCGCCGTTGGACGATAGTGGTACGGAGATTGCAATCTATCCTCGCACTCGCAATGAGACTTCGCAGGAGTTAGCAATGAGACTTCGCAGAAGTTAGCAACGCTGTGCCGTCAAGACGCCCTGCGAACTCCCCTTCAGCATGTCCGTCGATCTAGATTCGTTTCTAGCGAGCAAACCTCGCACCGATTTTCTTCCGACCCTTGTGAACCGTAGAATATTACTTTACGCACGTACAATGAACAATAATGATCGAGTAGCCATCATTGGCAGTGGACCTTCGGCGCTTTATCTTTTGCAAAATATGTTACGCAAACGGGAGCAGCTTGGCGACTCAATCGAGGAAATTACGGTTTTTGATCGCGAATCCGAAATGGGCGCCGGTATGCCTTACATCCGCAAGAATGCAGACCTTTACAACATCTGCAACATATCGTCAGAAGAAATCCCGCCGCTCGATATTCCGTTTGCAGACTGGCTTGCAACGCTAGATGCGGCCTCTCGCTCTTCGATCGGGGTCGAAGGACCCATCTGCGATAAGGCGACTTACCCACGGATTGCACTTGGACGCTATTTCATCGCGCAGTGGACGGCTGTCTGCACGAAGTTGCGAGCTGCAGGTATCAAAGTGGTCGAAAACAAGTCGCATGAAGTTCTTGACATCGTCGATGATCAGCGACTTGGCGGTGTTTGGGTGAAAAGCGATAGACTAGGTTGGCGAGTGTTCGACCAGGTAGTCGTGGCCACGGGTCATCAGTGGCAGAACAACGACAAGCCTGATGTTGGGTACTTCGTTTCGCCATGGCCTATTCACAAGCTGTTTCCAGAAGTCGGCGAGTACTTTTCGTATTCCATAGGATTGCTGGGGGCTTCGCTGAGTGCCTTTGACGTTGTGGCTTCACTCGCTCATCGTCATGGTCACTTTGTGACTGAGGGCGAGGAGTTTCGTTTCATACCTCATCCAGCCTGCGGCGATTTTAAATTCATAATGCATTCGGCCAATGGTTGGCTACCGCACCTCCAGTACGAACAGCGCGAGGCATTTCGGGACATCTACCGACATGTCGGGCGTGATGAGCTAATGTCATTGATCGATCCGCATGGATTCTTGCGATTAGAGGTTTACTTCGACAAAGTCTGTTGTCCAGCGCTCCTAAAAGCCTTTGAACGCGATAGACGTCTCGACATGATAGAAAGGCTAAGCCAGTCCACGTTCGACTTGCAGGCCTTTGTCGAACAGATGAGCAGCGAGCATGACTGTCTTGAACCATTTGTCGCGATGCGAAAGGAAATGCCTCAGGCGGAGGCCTCAGTCGAGAACGATAGGCCGATACATTGGAAAGAGGTCATCGACGACTTGATTTATACGTTAAATTTCCACGCTGAACGAATGCCTGCCGAAGATCACTTGACGCTGCATTCTTTGGTGATGCCTTTCCTCATGAACGTGATTGCAGCCTTGCCACTTGAGTCCGCTCGGACTCTGCTCGCCTTACATGATGCGGGACGGATCGAAATCGTCGAAGGTCGTGTTGAAGTACTCGAAAGCACGAACGGCGAAACGGCAGTGAGTGTCGAACGCAACGGTAGGAAAACTATCTACCAATACAAAATGTTTGTTGATTGCAGCGGACAGAAACCCATCGACCTCGGTGACTACCCATTTAAATCGCTTGTTAGCAACGGAGCAGTGAAGGCGGCGGGTGTCAATTTCGCTGACCCCACCTCAGTTGCCGTAATGGAAAGCAAAGATTGCCAGCGACTGAGTAGTTCAGACACCGGTAAGCGGTTACAGGTTGGAGGAATCGATATCGACTCGAGTTACCGCGTAGTAGGCGTTGATGGCAAACCCAATTCGCGGATCTTCGAAATGGCTTTCCCCCACACGACCGGCTTGCGACCTTATTCCTACGGTTTGCAAGCCTCCGCAGAGACCGCGAGAATCGTCGTTGAAAGTTGGTGCTCCGAGGCTGGCAAATCACGGAGTTCCCAAGCAATGATTAGCAGCTAAGCGAGCTAGTACTACAGCGTAAAATGAAACTTTCCCACACCGACATCGACGCCAGCGCTCCTTTTGCGGAGCAAAAGGCGACACTGCTGTGCCAAGCACACCTCGTTGATTAGAACTTCGGAAGAAAATTGAATTAGTGAAAGGGAAACACAATGAGTGGCAAAATGGATTGCTTCGGCGCAACTGACATCGGTCGAAAGCGAGATACCAACGAAGATCAATTTCTTATTTCCGACATATCTCGCTCGATGCGTATCCACCAAACGAGCTTAGCATTGAATCATCAGACACGATTATTTGGTGACACACAAGGTAAGCTGCTTTTGGTTGCCGACGGAATGGGAGGTCACGCAGCGGGTGAGCGTGCCAGCCAGGTGGTTATTGATGGTATCGTCGACTATACCCTAAACCGATTGCATTGGTTCATGTTCGGCGACTGCGAGACGGACGAATCCTTCGAAGAGGATTTGAAACAAGCGCTCGTTGATTGTCAGGTGCGAATCGATCGTGAGGTTGCGGCCGTCCCAAGCCATCGAGGCATGGGGTCTACATTGACCATGGGTTATATCGTGTGGCCACGACTTTTTATCGTCCACGTTGGTGATTGCCGCTGCTATGTGTTGCGAGGCGGGGTACTGAAACAACTGACCCGCGATCACACGTTAGCTGAGTTGGTGACACGAGGCAAGAACGGCAGCGGTGATTCACTCGAAGACGATGCTGGCAGCGCATCCAGCAGCCTCTTTTCCAACGCACTTTGGAATACAATTGGTGGGGGCAGTGGTGAGATTCCACGTCCAGATGCGATGGCGTTCGATTTGGAAATGGGTGACACATTGCTACTTTCTTCAGACGGGCTCAACAAGCACCTCAGTTCTAAGCAGATCCAAGAATTGCTTTCGCAAGAAGCGACTTCCGAACGGCTATGCAGGGCTTTGATTTCGGCTGCGAACGAGGCCGGTGGGTCGGACAACGTAACCGTAATCGTCAGTCGCTTTTTGGCTCACGAACCCGTCGAAACAAAATTTGCCGCTGCCGAAGAGTCAGAGTCAATGCCCGACACCGTAGAT
>JANNNN010000498.1:0-4520 GCA_031398555.1 Planctomycetia bacterium
ATTGAACTCCATAGGAAATACGAGAGCCTGGTTGCCAGTTCCGAGTCATTGAGGCGATCGCGAGCGACCGGATTTCCTTCGACGATATAAATGAAGTGCCGCGAAGTCAGCACGGCTTGCATCGCCACACGAAATGCGTCGGCCATCGCCTCACCGGCTTCGCGTTCTACTTGGAAAGCGTGCTGGTAATCAGCCAACTCTTCTTGTTTGACTTGTCGTCGCCAAGCCCGTTCAGCAAAGCGTTGCAGATACGTTGCGACCTGATCGGGCGTCGCATCATCATTAGGCACAAGGTCATTGCGTCGGGACTTTTCAGCGTCGGTGACGAGCGGTCCTTCCCATTCGATCCAGTCGAGCAGAACAGTGGAGAAAAGGCCGTTGCCTTTGTCATCGAACATCTGCGGCGAGGTTGGATTTAGAAGCCGAGTTTCGCTGCTGTGCGTGAAAATATAGGACGAACTATTTAGCGCGTTACGGAAGGCAGCGCCGCCTCGTCTGTCGACTATATCTGTTGCCACCACGCAGAAGTCCAGCGACGTAGGCATCTCGAGAAACACCTCGAACTCATAAACCTGTGGATTGTCTTCGGGGGCCGTGAGGTCAAACTCGATGAGCCCATCCACGGTTTCTTCGCCGGTCCGCCTGCCAATACTCAGATGGGCTGGCTGGCCACCGATTGGACGGATGCCGCTGGCCTGGATGCGGACTCTATACAGCCCGCTGTGCTCTGGCCCCGTCTTTCCCAACCAGTTGGACGAGAGTGCGTTCTGGACACTACCAGGATAGAGCAAATATCGCATCGGTCGCTTGATTCCAAACCGGTCCAAAGCTTCCTGCTGGCTCTTACCCCCGTTGTAACGCAATTCAGCAGCCGTTTTTCGCACCATGCGAGCTTCGCCCGAGGCAGCGGTTAAAGCCCGATCCAGCACAAGGTCCGCGGCGCGGTAATAGCGATCCACATGCGATGGCGAAAGCGACAGCTCTGAACCGATGCGTTCAAACCCATGCCACAGATTATCCTCGTTCAGCTCACCCGGTTTGGTTGGATCGTAGCGGACGCCAAGCAGATCATAGACTGTATTCTGATATTCTTTTCTGCTCAGGCGATAATGCGTCACCGCTGGGCGCGAAGCCATTCGCGCTGCTCGGCCCTCTTTGATCAGCGAGTCGAGATTCATCACAAAAGCGGCGATCTCTTGCTGCGTCGGCTGCTTCTCGGTCTTCGGCGGCATCTCTCCGGAATTGACCCGTTCCATTACCTCCGCCCAGTGCTGCGAATCTGCGGCCAGTTTGAAATCGCGAGAGAGCTGGTCGATCCGCAGGTCCCCCTTTGCCTTAGATACGCTGTGGCAACCGATGCAATGCATCTCCAGAAAGGCTTCAAACGGCTCTGCACCGCTGGCCGACTGAAAACCAAAGGAGAGGACGAACGCTAAGTAGGAGAAGCCGATTTTTTGAAGGTAGGGCATAGCTGAAATGAACTGAACTATGGGAGTTTTTAGAATTCGGTGGGGAGGTTGCAGGTTAGGGAGTCCGTGTCGAATCCGAATTCAGTGCTCAATGAAACCTCTTGCATTGTGACACTCTGCAGTTTGCAAGGAATTCGGAAGAAGACCTGAAGATTTTACTTTAGCTGAAAGTCACGGTGTTTTCAGCCCCTTCTCGCTGATTGCCAGCTATTGGTTCCAAGGCGGTGCCTTGCCTGTTCGTAGGTGTTTGAGGCAAAGAAGGCTGGAGGCGGGAATTCTGCTATACTCATTAGTCCAAACGACCAATGAAAAACCGAGGAAATTATGAAATCGATCGCGACGTTCCTGTTTGCGTGCGGACTGTGCGTCCAGACGCTGGCTGCCGCCGAACGGCCCAACATCCTGTTTATTTTTTCTGACGACCACGCGCAGCATGCTATCTCGGCATATGGATCGAAAGTAAATAACACGCCACATCTCGATCGGCTGGCCAAAGACGGCGCGAGATTTACCAACAGCTTCGTGACCAATTCGATCTGTACGCCCAGTCGTGCCACACTGCTGACTGGGCAGTATTCGCATCTCAATGCAGTGCCGGTCTTCAATCGCTTCGACGGTAGTCGCGATAATGTAGCCAAGCATCTGCAAGCGGGCGGCTATCACACCGGTATGATAGGTAAGTGGCATCTGGGCAGCGATCCGACCGGCTTCGATCGCTGGATCGTCCTACCCGGTCAAGGCGTGTACTGGAACCCACAATTCCTTCTCCCCGGAAAGAAGAAGCTGACCATCGAAGGTCATTGCACCGACATCACGACAGATCTCGGCATAGAGTGGTTGAAAACACGGCCAACAGACAAACCCTTCTTTCTAATGCTTCATCAGAAGGCCCCGCATCGTGCTTGGGAACCGGCGAAGCGTCACATCGAAATGTTCAAAGACAAGACCATTCCCGAACCGACAACGCTGTGGGACGATTATGCGACGCGGCCAACCGCTCTGCCCATTAATGAGCAAACAGTCGCCCGCGATTTGACTCGACGCGATCTGAAGCTGACACCGCCGGCTGATCTTAAAGGGCCAGAACTGCAGCAGTGGTTCAATGCGAAGCCGATGGACTTGGAGGTCGATGGTAGGCTCCTCACCGGCAAGGAGCTGGTCCAGTGGAAATATCAAAAGTACATGCGCGATTACCTGGGTTGCGTGCAAGGAGTCGACGACGGCGTCGGCAAAGTACTCGACTATCTCGACGATGCCAAACTGTCGGACAATACGATCGTGATTTACTCAGCCGACAATGGCTGGTATCTGGGCGACCTCGGCCTGTACGACAAACGATTTATGTACGAGCCGGGCCTGAAGGTGCCGTTGATCGCTCGTGGTCCAGGCATTAAGTCCGGAAGCGTGCCGGAGCAGTTTGTGGCAAACATTGACCTCGCTCCGACGTTTCTTGACCTAGCCGGTGTCCCTGTGCCAGAATACATGCAGGGTCGGTCGATTGCTCCGCTACTACGAGGCGAATCGCCATCCGATTGGCGCAAAGCGATGTATTACCGTTACTACCACGACCCCGGTCATCACAACACGGTCGCCCATCTCGGCGTCCGCACTGCCACGCATAAGTTGATTCACTTTTGGAAGCAAGACGCGTACGAGCTGTTTGATCTCACCGCGGATCCGACTGAGCAACGCAATCTCTTGTTCGATCCGAGCGATGCCAAGAGTCCGGCGGTTGTCGCTAAATTCGCAGAGCTAAAGAGCGAACTAGCTAGTTTGCAGCAACAGTACAAAGATACAAATGATCTTTACGCCGACTCTTCTACGTGGCCGGCCGGGAGCGCTGATGGTCCCTGGGATGCTTATCAAGGGAAAGGAAACAAAACCGTTGTTGAAGCTATCGCGACGACTTTAGACCAGTAGGTCGGTCCGAACTCTTGCCCGCGGTGCTCTGCGGCCATGGGCGAAGAGAAGCCGAACATCGTGTTGATCCTCACCGACGATCACGGGCACGGCGCTGTTTCAACTTATCACGAGTCGGATGCTCTCTCAGAGAATATCGACAGTATCGCCGCTGAGGGAATGTTGTTTACATCGATGAGAGCGGATTCGTTGTGAACTAAAAGGTTCGTTGACGGAGATTTCCGGAAGACGATTCAGCTTGCGTCGCAATCGGGTGACCCATTCACTGCGTCTGGTCTGAAAACCCCTAAACCAATCACCACCGGAGGAAAGCCATGGCTGCGTATCCAAAGCCCAAATTTGACGAGTTCATCAGGCGGGTCAAGATCACCAATTCTCGCTTCGACAAAGTGCGCGCGAGTTCGCTTAGGCCACTCATTGCGATCCTCAAGGACGCGGCCGGCGACGAGCAGAAGGTGAGGGTAGCACTGTTTAATCTGCCGGCTGCCAAGCAAGCCAAGTCAGTCTGCAATACACGGCATCTACAAAAGCTTCAACTTGGGAAGCTCTTGCCGAACACTGGGCCAAGGTCGGTTCGACGTTGCCCGCAGATATGTTGCCCGCAGTTATAAAGAAAACGACCAAGAATTCCATTCACAGTTCATGACGGTGTTGCAAATGCCAAATAGAGCAACTCGCCACTCGCAATTATCAGGCCCTGTCCCGAATACTTTCAAACGTTAAACTACGTTGGTGGCTTGCAAACATATAGGTCGACTCTGTCTTACAAGGCTTATCCGCGACCTACATGCATGGCCGAGTACTATCCTAAAGCGTGTGATGCGATTGACTAGACCGACAGAGAGGTACTGGACAATCGAAATTTGAGTAATCCTTAGCAAAATTCGGTTCGGATGCAACTATGGCAAAAAAAAGTGGCGGAAGCGTCAAGCACCAAATTCATGAGTCCGGCGAAAAGGCACTCGAGGTCGCTCAGGCAAAAAATGCGGGCAGCGACTTTGCGTGGCATTTTGGCAAAGTGAACAGCCTCGGTTACTACGAGATCGCCGGTGGTCGTAGCGTAACAATCAATTGGGAGGGTGGTGGAATAACATCCCAGCAAGGCAACATTACCGATGATCAATGGGAGAT
>JANNNN010000508.1:0-4335 GCA_031398555.1 Planctomycetia bacterium
AGCACTAAGAATAAAGAAACGCCATGGGTTGGTACAAACTGATCGTTAGCAAAATTGTGACCCGCTATTGGCCACTCGTCATTGCGAGTTGGTTGGTATTGGTGGTGACGCTGCGCGTGATTGCTCCGACTTGGGATTCGATCGCTGCCGATGGTGACCTGCAGTTCCTGCCGAGCGACGTGCCCAGTGCAATCGGACAGAAGACGATGGATTCTGCATTTCCCGGCACGCAATCGCGCAGCCAAATGATGCTGGTATTCGCCAATTCATCGGCAAAACCTGCACCTGGAGACCTGTTCTTCGCACTCGATGTCGCTCGTCGATTGCATTGGTTCTCAGCTTCTAACCTTTTGAAGAACACCGAACTTCCCCCGCCGCCGTGGAACAGCGATCAATTGTCGCGCCGCGATTCTGTTTTGATCGAAACGATTCAAGACAATTTGAACCAAGCGATCGAGATCGACGAGGAGCTCAGCCGTTTCGCGGGGAAGCAGAATCCACCTCTTGAGTTCGCACGTTTGCCGAATACTTTTACACTTCGCGCCATGTTGCTCGAGAACTTGGGCAAAGTTCAAGAGGCTGCAGATGATTCGGGCGTTGCAAAGCTGATGATTGAACAGGGTACGCCGGTCATCGAATTGGATCAACCTGAATGGGCGGTGCATCTGCGCGACGTGTGGACTTGGCGGAATCCAGTTGTCGGTCACAAATTGCTCAGCCAAGACAAACACGCCCGACTGGTTGCAGTTCAGTTAGGCAACGATTTCACCGCTACATCAAACATCGGGATTCTCAACGGAATCGAAGAAGTGATTCGCAACGTGCGCGCCGAGCATAAGGATCTTGTCTCTCCCGAGTTGCAAGTGCAGATCAGCGGCTCGGCGGCCTTCGGTGCCGATATGTTGCGAGCGGCTTCGAGTGTGGTGAAGAAAACGGAGATCGTAACCATCATCTTGGTGCTCGGCATTCTTACTTTGGTATATCGAGGGCCATTTTTGATCGCTATTCCGCTGACGAGTATTGCGTTGAGTTTATTGGTTGCGACGTCGGTCATTGCGTTGCTGGCACGCGATCCAACGGACTTAACAAGTAGTGGTATCGGCGTCTTTACGACAACCCGTATTTTCGTGGTCGTCCTGCTGTTTGGCGCGGGGACCGATTTTTGTTTGTTCTTTTTAGCGAGGAACAAAGAGCTGCTCCAAAGTCGAGTGGTTCGAACTCGTCGACAAATGCACCAAATTGTTGCGAGGGGTTGGCGGAGCACACACAATGCGCTCGTGGCGAGCGCCTTCACGACCATCGTTGGGCTTGCGCTGATGTGGTTTTCGAAGTTCGAAAAATTTCAGTACAACGGTCCAATCATCGCAATCTCATTGGCAATCACAATGGTCGTGTGTTTGACCTTTACACCTGCACTCCTTAGTGGGCTCGGTCGACTCGCATTCTGGCCAATGCTCAAGTCGCGCAGCGACCAGGAGAAACAGAGTTTTTTGGCTTCGGGGGATTGGAGTTGGTTTTGGGAGCGCATTGCGACATGGGTCGTTGCCCGCCCTCGAACTTTTATGCTGGGCGGTATCACACTCCTGGCTGTTCCCGCGGCATATGGTTTCCTTTGCCTCGGCTGGGTCACTTACGACTTAACGGAAGAACTTTCTCAGAACGCTACCAGTCGACGCGGTGCGAAACTAATTTCCCAGTATTTCCCTGTTCAGGATGGCAGCCCGATTAGTATCATGCTGATCCGCAAAACGCCCTTTGACTCTGATGAAACTCTTCAAGTCGCCTGCGCTGAGATTTCCAAACAACTCTACGCACATGGTGTGAACTCAGTGCGCTCGCTGACCGATCCGCTAGGCGATTACCCGCCTGATCGCAAGATGGGCTTGCTCGATTCAGATGCATGGCGACGGCGCATTTTAAAGAGCCATCGGATTACCCGTGAACGCTACATCAGCACCGTTGATAACCTCTCGCAGCGACTTGCAAAGTTCGACGTCATTTTGACTGACAATCCGTTCTCGCCCCAAGCTACTGCGACGCTAATTCTGCTGCGGACGTTGGTGACCGCTGAGACGCATCGCGCCGATTCTCCCTGGTTTGGTGCCGAGGTCGTTACGGCGGGGACCACTGTAGGCATTACCGATTTGCGGACGATCACCCAAGGCGACCAAACGCGGATCCAGATTTTGGTTACGATCGGCGTATGGGGCGTGTTGATTGTACTTCTGCGCCATTTCCTATTGTCGACGTATTTGATTTTTACAGTTCTGCTGAGCTACTTCTCGACCTTAGGTATCACATATTGGGTCTTCTGGACCGCACATGGAGCGGACTACGACGGGTTGGATTGGAAAGTGCCGTTGTTTCTGTTTGTGATTTTGGTTGCAGTTGGCCAGGATTACAATGTCTACCTCACAACACGAATTCTTGAAGAACAGAAAACCCTGCCTCGCAAGGAAGGCGTACGTCGAGCGCTGCATTTGACTGGGGGAATTATCACAAGTTGCGGGTTCGTCATGGCAGGAACGTTTGTAGCAATGACTAGTCCAGCCATCATACAGTGGCTGTCAACAGTTCTGCCAACGGGTTGGATCGTCGATGATGCACCGGTACTGCGAGGCATCACCGAACTGGGGTTCGCGTTATCGTTTGGTGTGATGCTAGACACATTGATCGTGCGGAGTATCCTGGTACCCGCATTCTTCGTCTTGTGGCAAAATTCAAACGGACGAACTACGCATACTGAACCGCCCGCTTGAAAAGTGGCCTTGGGTTTAGTCAGTCTTTGATCTCATCAGGTTGTTGGAAACTCTATGGAACGCAAATTGGTACCGCATTCTCCGCAAGAAGTACTTGTACTGTGTCGTGAGAACGACGTCAAAGCGATTGACCTCCGGTTCACGGACTTCCTTGGACAATGGCGACATAAAACGATTCCAGTCGGGCGGCTAACGGATCAATCGTTTGAAGACGGTTTTGGCTTCGATGGATCGAGTGTCCGTGGTTGGAATACCATTGAAGAAGCCAATTTGCTTTTAGTTCCGCAGCCTGAAACCGCACTGCTCGATCGCTTTGCTGCCCTGCCGACGCTTGCGATGATCTGTTCGATCCACGATCCGATTACGCGTGAAGAATTCTCTCGCGATCCACGCAATATCGCTCGACGAGCCGAGTTTTATTTGACTAGTCTTGGCATAGCTGATCAAGCTTTTTTCGGTTCCGAAGCCGAGTTCTTTATCTTTGACAACGTGCAGTTCGAACAATCTTCAGACGAAGCCTTTTACCGAATCAACAGCGTCGAGGCGGAGTGGAGTCGTGGCAAATCAGAAGGTCCCAACTTGGGGCACAAAATCCGTCATCGCGAAGGCTACCTTCCCTGCTCGCCCCTTGATCAGTCCATGGATTTGCGTTCCGAGATGATGATGGAATTGATCGACTGTGGCATCGATGTCGAGTGTCATCACCACGAGGTTGCAACCGCTGGCCAAGCGGAGATTGACATCCGCTACAACACGCTCGTTCAATCAGCGGACAATGTAATGGTCTACAAGCATGTGACCAAAAACGTCGCCAAGCGGCATGGCAAGACAGTCACATTTATGCCCAAGCCGCTGATGAACGACGATGGATCGGGCATGCACACGCATTTTTCAATGTGGAAAGGTGGCGAGCCACTTTTTGCCGGTAAGGGCTATGGAGGCTTGAGTGACACTGGCCTATATGCACTTGGCGGTATTCTTCGGCATGCTCCAGCTTTACTTGCGATCACAAATCCAACGACGAATTCCTACAAGCGTCTTTCTCCAGGCTCAACGACGCCCATGCACCTTGCTTATTCACAGCGTAGTCGCACTGCGGCGTGCCGGATCCCAATGCTCAGCCCCAGTCCAAAGTCGAAACGCATCGAGTTTCGATGCCCGGATCCAAGCTGCAACCCGTACTTGGCGTTCGCCGCGATTTTGATGGCAGCCATCGACGGTGTCCAGAATAAGATCCATCCTGGCGAACCACTCGACAACGACCCCTATGAAGCCCCTGCCAACAATTCAAAAGTTGCTACCGTTCCTCGCAGTCTCGAAGTCGCACTCGACGCACTCAGCCAAGATCACGACTTCCTACTGCGCGGCGACGTCTTTTCGGAAGAAGCGATCTTTGGTTGGATCGACTACAAACGCCAGCATGAAGTTGATCCAATCCTCCGTCGCCCCCATCCATACGAATTCTGTTTGTACTACGATGTGTAGCTACCCCGGGAGGATTCGGCAGGGGTGCATGTACCCCAAGGGGGTTGTGTCACCTAGAATCGTTCCTGGCAAAACCCCGTTGGGGTAACTT